>JAFSZQ010000145.1 GCA_017458885.1 Oscillospiraceae bacterium | reverse complement strand
TGCAGCCCCAGCATCGTGATGTCGTCGAACTGCGCCGCGTCCTTCACGAATTCGTCGATCTTGACGCGCACATACGGCAGCAATTCCTCCGGCTGCGCCGACGGCGCGGCGTTCATCGCGTCCAGCAGCCGCCCGTCGCCGAACAGTTCGTTGTTCGCATCCGTCGCCTCCGTCACGCCGTCCGTGTACTGGAAGACCGCGTCGCCCGCGCGGAGCCGGATGGTCTGGTTGCGGAAGCGGTACTTCTCGTCCATGTCCTGCAAGTCCTCCGGCGTGAACATCGCGAGCGCGGGGCCGCCCGCCTTCGGCAGGAAGCGCCACGCGCCGTCTTGGTACAGCAGCAGCTTCTCGTGTCCCGCGTCGGCATAGGTCAGCTCGCCGGTCGAAATTTGCAGCACGCCGAGCCAGACCGTGACGAACATATCCTCCTCGTTGTTCTCCGAGAGCGAGGCGTTGACCTCCTCCAGCACGCGCGCGGGGTCGAGGCGCTTCTGCGCCTGCGTCTTGAGCAGGGTCTTGGCGATCATGCTGAACAGCGCCGCGGGCACGCCCTTGCCGCTCACGTCCGCGACCACCAGTGCGAGGTGGTCTTCCCCGACCATGAAGAAGTCGTAGAAATCGCCGCCGACCTCCTTCGCGGGGTGCATCGAGGCAAGCAGGTCGAATTCCGTGCGCTCGGGGAACGGCGGGAAGATGTTCGGCAGCATATGTGTCTGGATGTTCGCCGCCATCGAAAGCTCGGTGCCGATGCGCTCCTTCTCCGCCGTGACGCGCGTGACCTCGTCCATATAGCGGATCGTCGCGCCCGAAAGCTTCGCGAACGACTCCGCCAGCACCTCGATCTCGTCGCCCGTTTTGTAGGTATCCTCCATCATAAACTGGAGGTTCTTGCCGCCAAGCTCCGCGATGCGCTTCGTCATCGTGTTCAGCGGCTTCACGATCCGCCGCCCCAGCACAAGCGCCGCGGCAAGCGCCAGCAGCATCGCCGCAAGCACCAAAACCACGATGGTGCGCAGCGATTCCGAGGCGCTTTGATAGTAGCTTGCGAGCGCCGCGTCGTTGATCGCGTCATACTGCTCCTGCATCATCGCGGTGGGCTGCATCACCGTATCCTGCTCGATGAAGGAGAGGATCGCCCAGCCCACGGCGTCCAGCGGCGCGCTCGCCATGTAATACGCCGCGCCGCCCGCGTGTACGAGCCGCACGTCCGTCTCGCCGCGGAGCGCGTCGGCGACGAATTGCGCAAGCTCTATCTCCGGCGACGCGCGCAGGTCGTCCGCGCTGTCGATGTCGCGCACGCGGAAGATGTCCTGCGTCTCCGGCGCAAAGACCACGTGCCCGTTCTGGTTGACGACGCAGAGGAATTCGCCCTCGTTCGCCGTCATCCGCGCCGCCGTCTCCGTCATCTTGTCGAGGTACAGGTCCGCCGCCGCGACCGCCGCCAGCTCCCCGTTCACATACACGGGACACGAGCAGGTGACGCACAGCGTCCCGTCGAGGACGTCCTGCTGCACGTCGCTGAAGCACAGCCCGCCCGCCGCGACCGCGCCCGTGTACCAGTAGCGGCTGCGCGCCGGCATCGGGAGAAGCTCGCCGCTTGCGTCAAACTTCGCGCCCGCGTCCTCGTCCACGATGATGAACGCGCCACTCGGCGTCGCGACGTAGCAGGAGGTGCTGCTCCCGCCCGCGAACAGCGTGTAGAGCATATCCGTCAGGTTGCCGAGCAGCGCGGCGTCCGCCGCGACCTGTGGATCGCGGAGGCTGACGCCCTCGTCGAGCATGAGCTGCACCGACGGCGTGCCGTCCTTTGCCGCATCGGGCGGCGCGACGCTCCGCGCGGGATAGTCCTGCGGCGCGGAGAACAGCTTTTCGGTGTAGTCGGCGAGGATCGTGACGTCCTTCGCCGTCGCGCGGAACGCGCCGTCGGCGATGACCGCTTCGAGCGCCGTCGTTCTGCCGAGGCTCTCGCTCGCGACGGCGTCCATCGTCTGGGAGGAGATCGTCTCGATGGACTCCGCCTGCTTCCCGCTCGTCTCCGTGACCAGCGCGCGCAGGCTGCTGGCCTGATAGACCGCGACCGCCGTATACACGGCGACGACCATCAGCACCGTGACCAGCGCCAGATTGAATATCTTGTGCTGCAAGCCGCCCAGCACCAGGTTCATCACTTTTTTCATCTTACAGCTTCTTCAAAATTGTCAGGATGTTTTTCCCGTTCTCGTAGGCGTACTGGACGTCGTCCATCGTCTTTTTCACGAGCAGGATGCCGAGCCCGCCCTCGCGCTCCTCGAGCGCCTCCTGCGAGATGTCGGCGTCCTCCCGCGCGAGCGGGTCGTAGGGCTTGCCGCCGTCGAGGAACTGGATCACGACGCGCAGCGGGTCCTGCAGCACCTCGCAGCGCACCTCCGCCTCGCCGTCCACGGGGTGATAGGCGTAGCTCGAGATGTTGACGAAGATCTCCTCGATGGCAAGCTCAATCTGGAGCTGCACGTTCATCGGGCAGTCATACGCCTCCAGCTCCTCGTCCACAAACGCGGTGATCTCGTCCAGCCGCTCGGGCTTGGCGGGTATCGTCAGACTCTTCATAACACGCCCTCCGTGTCAGATGAACTTGAGCATCCCCGCGAAACCGGTGATCTCAAAGACCTCCATGACCGCCTTGGTCACGTTCTTGACCGCGAGCGTGCCGCCCTTGTGCCGCATCGCCATGTGCGCGCGCTTGAGCGTGCGCAGCCCCGCGCTCGAGACGTATTCGAGCTGCGCCATGTCGAGGATCAGGCTGTCGAAGCGTTCGATGGTCTCGGTGAGTATCTTCTCCGCGTCGGGCGCGGTGTTCGTGTCGAGCCGCCCGATCATCTGCAGCTCGCCCTCGGTATCGCGGTTGATGAGCTTCATGTTGAGCATCGTT
>JAFSZQ010000144.1 GCA_017458885.1 Oscillospiraceae bacterium | reverse complement strand
CCCGCGCGCGGGAGCTGCTGGTCGTCGTCGGCGACGACGCGACGATCCGCCGCATGGCGGGGAACGACCGCCGCGCGCGGCGCTACAGCGCGCTGCGCTGGCGGCTCGCGCAGGCGTGAGCGCGGCGCGGCACGGATAATTTTTCGTGCGATTCCATATAATGCACTGGACAAGGCTCGCAAAATATTGTATAATCTGTCCGATTATGGGGCATTGTCGGCGCGCGCCGCGACGCCCGCGGAAAAGAAGATGAGGTGAGACAATGGCAAAAGCGTTCTTTGGCGGCGTTCATCCCCACGACGGGAAAGCCGCGACCAACGGCAAGCCCATCGAGCAGCTTGCGCCGCCGAAGCAGGTCGTCATCCCGATGTCGCAGCACTTCGGAGCGCCCTGCAAACCGCTCGTCCAGAAGGGCGACCATGTGAAGCTCGGCCAGAAGATCGGGGAAACGCAGGGGCTCGGCGCGCCGATCCACGCGTCCGTCTCCGGCACGGTCGCCGCGGTGGAGCCGCGCCCGTACTCGATGGGCGGCGACGTGCTTTCGGTCGTCATCGACAACGATTTTCAAGACGAGCTCAGCGAGGAGGTCGTCGCTCCCGCCGACCCCGACCTGCTCTCCGTAGAGGAGATGGTCGAGATCGTCAAAAACGCCGGCATCGTCGGCATGGGCGGCGCGACGTTCCCGACCCATGTGAAGATCTCCGGCGGCATCGGGCAGGTGACGACGGTCATCATCAACGGCGCGGAGTGCGAGCCGTACATCACCGGCGACCACCGCGCGATGCTCGAGCGTCCCGAGCAGATCGTCGGCGGCTGCCGCTATCTTGCCAAAATGTTCGGCGTGGACAAGGTCGTCATCGGCGTGGAGCTGAACAAGAAGGACGGCATCGACGCGCTGAACAAAACCATCGCGGAGACGAAGGCGCCCGTCGTCGTCCAGCCGCTGCGCACGCGCTACCCGCAGGGCGGCGAGAAGCAGCTCTGCCAGGCCATCACGGGCAGGCAGGTGCCGCCCGGCGGCCTGCCGAGCGCCATCGGCTGCGCGGTGTTCAACATCAACACCACCTGCGCGATCTACCGCGCGCTGACCACGGGGATGCCCGTGGTGCGCAAGGTCGTGACCGTGTCCGGCTCCGGCGTCGTGGAGCCGAAGAACCTCGAATGCCCCATCGGCACGCCGGTCAGGGAGCTGTTCGACGCCTGCGGCGGGCTGAAGGACGAGACGTTCAAGCTGATCGCGGGCGGGCCCATGATGGGCATGGCGCAGTACACGGCGGACATCTCCGTCGCCAAGGGCACGGGCGCGCTGCTGGCGTTCGCGCTTGATGAGAACAAGACCGTGGACGACCCGACGTGCATCCGCTGCGGGCGCTGCGTGGAGGCGTGCCCGATGCACCTCGAGCCGCTGTATCTCTACCAGTTCGTGCAGAAGAAGCTCGTGGACGAGCTGAACGATTATCACATCATGGACTGCATGGAGTGCGGCGCGTGCGCGTACATCTGCCCGGGCAGGCTGCACCTGACGCAGTCGTTCAAGGCGGGCAAGCAGCTCGTGAAGGACGACGCCGCGAAAAAGAAAGCGGCGGCGGAAGCGGCGAAAGCCGCCGAAGAACAGAAAGGGGCGTGAGCGGATATGACAGGCGATTATAAGGCGCTGCGGCTCATCGCGTCCTCGAACCCCCACATCCGCAGCGGCGAGGATACCCGCGCGCTGATGCTCGACGTGATCATCGCGCTGTGCCCCGCGCTGGCGTGGTCGGTCTACCGCTTCGGCCCCCGCGCGCTGGTCGCGGCGCTCATCGCCGCCGGCTCGGCGATGGGCTGGGAGTGGCTGTACCGCAAGCTGCTCAAGAAGCCCCAGACGCTCGGCGACTTCAGCGCCGCCGTCACGGGCCTGCTGCTCGCGATGGTCTGCCCCGTGACGCTGCCGTACTGGATGCTCATCGTCGGCACGTTCTTCGCGATCGTGGTCGTCAAGCAGCTCTACGGCGGGCTGGGCAAGAACTTCATGAACCCCGCGCTCGCGGGGCGCGCCGCGCTGGTGGCGTGCTACGCCTCGCAGATGACGACGTGGATCGACCCCGCCAAGGGCTGGGCGCCGCTCTCGCTCAAGGGCGCGGACGTGGTCACGGCGGCGACGCCGATGGCGCTGCTCGGCGAGGACTTTGCCGAGCTTGCCGACACCTACAACGTCGCGGATATGTTCATCGGCGACGTCGGCGGCTCCGCGGGCGAGATCTCCGCGATGATGCTGCTCATCGGCGGGGCGTACCTCATCTTCCGCAAGGTCATCTCCTGGCACATCCCCGTCGCGTACATCGGCACGGTGGCGCTGTTGGCGTTTCTGTTCCCCCACGGGCACGACCCGCTCGCCTTCATGCTCTACAGCGTGTTCGGCGGCGGCCTGATGCTCGGCGCGTTCTTCATGGCGACCGACTACGTCACCAGCCCCGTCACGAAGAAGGGGCAGCTCATCTTCGGCGTCGGCTGCGGCGTGCTGACGATCTTCATCCGCACCTTCGGCTCGTTCCCCGAGGGCGTTTGCTACTCCATCCTGCTGATGAACTGCACGGTCTGGATCATCGACCGCGCGGTGAAGCCGCGGCGTTTCGGCGCGGACAAGGCGAAAAAGGAGGCGGCGAAATGAAGT
>JAFSZQ010000017.1 GCA_017458885.1 Oscillospiraceae bacterium | reverse complement strand
CGGCGACGGGCGGCTGCTGGACGCGATGAACGCCGCGCCGTCGGCGCAGCCGGAGGAATTGCTGCCGTATGTGCGCGTCAAGATCGACGAATTCGTGAAGGACGCGGCGCAGTTCGACGACATCACGATGCTGGGGCTGCAGTATCTGGGAACGGAAGGATAGAGGGGAGGACGCGGCAATGCTGACGGCGGAAGAGCTGAGAGAGAAGAGACGGCGCGAACAGTGGTGGCGCAAGGTGCTCGCCTACTACATGATGGATACCTATGTCACCAAGCAGGACGAGAAGGCGCGGGCGGCGGCGATCACCGCGTATCAGGCGACGTCGCGGTTCGTCGAGGAGCACGGGCTGGTGAACCGCCTGTTCCAACCGACGCGGGACGGGCGGAGCGCCGCGGAGCTGTTTCAGGAGCTCGCGCAGGACGAGCAGCCCGACAGCCCGCTCGGGGAGCTGGCGGCGGAGCTGCGGAGGGAGCCGCACTCCGATGAAAAGCTGTCGCGCTCGCTCACGCGCGTGATCGTCGAGCAGCCCGCGCGCATGATCCAAGAGGAGCGGCAGGAGCAGGAGCGCCGCGCGGACTGGCGGCGCGCGCATCCGCTCGCCGACGACGGCATCCTGCCTGACTTTGAGATCGCCGAGCAGCAGCGCGTTTCGCGCTACGAGGCGAAGAAGAGCAAGACGCTGACCGCCCTCGGCGCGTTTCTGACGCCCGATCAGCTTCGGGAGCTGGAGGCGGTGCTGGCGGCGCAGCACCGCGACCTGGCGGCGGAGGAACGCGCCGCCGAGCAGGCGCAGCCGGAGCAGCGGCGGCAGACGCTCACCTTTGCGCAGTATGTGGAGCAGAAAAAGCTTCCCGCCGAGGTCATACTGGAGGAGAAGGTGGGGCAGCTCGCGCACAGCGGCGAGATCTACACCGCGGCGGCGTATATGATCGCCGCCTATGAGCAGAAGGACAAGAAGGAGTTTGACCCGCAAAAGGCGGATATGCGCGCGATGCAGCTCTCCGGCTCGCGCGCGTTCAAGGCGTATATGAAGGGGCACCCGGGCAGTCTCATCGCCGCGGCGAAGGGCACCGCGGTCGAAGAGACGCGCGACGGCGTCGCGGCGCTCGACGCCGATCTCTCGCGCCGCGACGCGATCCTTCAGGAGACGCGGGACAGTCTCAAGCATATGGCGACGGGCAAGACGCCCGCGTTTCACCGGATGCTCAACGCGCTCGACCGCTTCGTGAACGAGGACACCGAGCCGACGCCGCAGGAGCGCGCGGGCGTGGTACACGCGCTCGCGGACTACATCGCGACCGACTGCGCGCCGGGGAACCGCGCGTACAGCAAGGACTGCTTCACCGAGGCGATGCGCTCGGTCAAGGCGCTGGTGCCGGAGCAGGATTTCGCCAAGGTCGTCGAGCAGGTCAACGTGGGGCGCGAGCCGAAGGTCAAGGCGGAGGATTTTGAAAAGGCTCCGGCCGTTGCGCGGAAAATACAGGAAGCGCCCGAGAAGGCGCTGATATGAGGGAAAGAGGGCCATTGAGATGAAACACACGAAAAAACTTGCCGCCCTGCTGCTGGCGGCAACGACGCTCGCGCTCTGCGCGGCGTGCGGCGGCAGCGCGAAGCAGGACGCGCAGGACGCGGGGGACGCGGGGGAGAGTTCCCCGCTCATGCAGGCGGTGTATGACAAGCTGATAAACGGCGCGGCGTACGCCGAGGTGCAAGAGACCTATGCCGACCTTGCGCGGTTCGACGCGAAGCTCAAGGGCGACGCCATTGAACTGAGTGTTGTCGCGGAGAACGAGTGGTACGACTCGATGAACGGCACATGGGATTATGTGCTCGACGGGGATTACATCACGTTCATCGCCGGTCAGGAGGAGTACACGGGCATGATGCTCTTCTCCACCGTCTGCGACGCGGTTGCGGACTACCTCGGGATGGACACGGAGCTGGCGTCGATGTACCGCAACGCG
>JAFSZQ010000143.1 GCA_017458885.1 Oscillospiraceae bacterium | reverse complement strand
TCCACCCATCCTTGGGGCGCAGCGCCAATTCGTCGCCGGAGCCGTCGAGCGCGCAGCGGCGCAGCTCGCCGTCGAAGGTCGCGTACCAGACCGCGCCGCCCGCGAGCCGGAACGCCGCCGCGTTGGGCGCGATCTCCGTCGTCTCCCCGCTTTCCAGATCGACGCGGCATACGGCGGAGAACTGCTCGGGGTAGTCGCCGTTCGCGTCCGGCTGCACGCTGCCCCAGTTCGCGGCGTCCGTCGCGAGCAGGTAGGCATAGCCGTCCGCCTTGTAGATGCCGCTCGCGGTGTACGAGGCGGACGCGCCGCCGCCCTTGCTGCCGTGATAGCTCCAGCCGTAGACGTGGTGCTCCGAGCCAAATTGCTCCCACGTCGCGCCCTCGTCGTAGGAGACGCGCAGGTTGCCCGGCGAGGGCATCAGGCTGCCGTTCGCGTGGAGCCACACGCCGTCAAACTCGCCGACGGGGCCGTTCCGCTTGACCAGCGTGACGTAGGTGCCGTCGGCGTGGAAGCGGTAGCTCTCGTCGTGTCCCATCGTCGCGCCGCCGAGGTGGTAGGTCATGTAGAGCTTGCCGTCGGAAACGGTCAGGCTCGCCCACGCGGGCGCGTCGGTGTACATCACATTGATCGGCAGCTCGAACAGCTTCTCCGACGCGCCGCCCGCCATCGGCGCGCGGCTGATCCAGCCGTCCGCGTCCTGATACCAGAACCAGCCCTGCCACGCCGCGACGCTGCCCTCGCCGTTGTAGCGCGGGAGGTCGAGCACGGACGCGCTGCCGTCCGCCGCGCGGTCGATGGTCAGCCCGCGCGCGCCGTCGAACGTGTAGACGCAGCCGAGCAGGTCGTGCAGATTCGCCCACGTCATCGGGAGATAGGTCACGTCGCGGAACAGCAGGAACGGGTATTCCTCACTGTTGTTATCTATCGTTTTATTACAAATCGTAATCTTTCCGGCTGCGATCTGTGCGTAGAGCGCGCCGCCGTTGCGGGAGACGCGGGGCGTGGGCTGATACGCGCCCTTCGCGCCCGCGTCGCTGATGGTCAGCCCGCTCTCCGGCGACCATTTGGCGTACAGCCCCAGCAGGCGGCAGCCGTAGTAGGTCAGCGGGAGATAGGTGACGTCCTTGTAGACGAGGAAGGGATACTCCTCGTTCGCGGGATCGACGGTCTGCGCGCCGAGCGTGACGGGGAACGCGGGCAGCTTGACGCGCACGCTGCTTGCGGCGCGCGCCGCGGGCGCGAGCCCGAGCGTCAGCGCGGCGCAGAGCGCGAGGGAAAGCAGGGTTTTCAGCGGTTTCATGAGGCTTCTCCTTTGTGGCTTATGTATCATCAGTATACCACGCTCACGCGGCATTGGCAAGCGAGAAGCGTTTCACCGCACCTCCCGCAAGCGGTCGGGGCGGCAGTAGAAGCAGCCCGTCTCCGGCGCGACGCCCATGCGCTCGAACAGCTCCTCCACCGTCACGAACGCAAACCCGCGCGCGGAGAGCGCGTCGATGGCGGCAAGCGCCGCGTCCACGCTGCTCTCGTAGCAGTCGTGCAGCAGGACGACGTCGCCATCTTGCGCGTGGTCGATGATGAGGCGCGCGACCTTGTCCGCGTCCCGCGTCTTCCAGTCCTCGGTGTCGAGCGACCAGTGGACGAGCGGCGTCGCCGCCTCGCGGAGCGTTTCGGCGCTCGCGAAGCCCCACGGCGGGCGCACCCAGTAGCCCGCGCCGCCGAGCGTCGCCGCGAGCAGCTCCTCCGTGCGCTCCAGCTCGTGCCTGCCCACCGCGCCCGAATTGTCGAGGCGGCGGTGGGTGAAGGTGTGGTTGCCGATCTGGTGCCCCTCGTCCGCCATGCGGCGCAGCAGCGCCTCCTGCCCCTCGATCTGCTCGCCGATGACGAAGAACGTCGCGTGCGCGCCGCGCGCGGCGAGCCCATCCAGCAGGCGCTCGGTCGCCGCGCCGTTGGGGCTGTCGTCGAACGTGAGCGCGAGGTATCCCGTCGGCGTCGGAGCAAGCGCGGGCGCGGTCTCCCGCGAGGGCAGCAGCGCGAGCAGCGGCAGCAGGAGCAGGCAGAGCAGTCGTTGTCGTTTCATACCCGCATCCTATGCGGCAAAAAGCCCATTTAGACGGTCACTGGAACGACCATCTAAATGGGCTTTTTACATGAGTTGCTTTTTTAGACCAGCTCGATCATCGCGGTCTCCGCGGCGTCGCCGCGGCGGACGCCGGTGCGGGTGACGCGGGTGTAGCCGCCGCTGCGCTCCGCGTAGCCGGGGGCGATCTCCTTGAAGACCTTCTTGACCACGTCCTCGCGGGTGATGAACGCCATCGCCTGACGGTAGGCGGCGAGGTCGCCCTTCTTGCCGAGGGTGATCATCTTCTCGGCGAGGGGCTTGATCTCCTTGGCGCGGGTGACGGTGGTCTCCATCTTGCCGTGATCCAGGAAATCGGTGACCTGCTGACGGAGCATCGCGCGGCGCTGGTCGGTGGTCTTGCCGAGCTTACGGGTTCCGGGCATATCGTTTTCCCTCCTTTATCAGGAAACTTGTGTTAGTTGTTCTCCTCGCTGGCGAGGGACAGACCCATCATAGCGAGCTTGTTGATGACCTCTTCCAGCG
>JAFSZQ010000142.1 GCA_017458885.1 Oscillospiraceae bacterium | reverse complement strand
CTCGGTCTCGCCGGAGCGGTGGGAGACGATGGCGGTGTAGTGCGCCTTGTGCGCCATCTTGATGGCGTCGAGCGTCTCGCTGACGGAGCCGATCTGGTTGAGCTTGATGAGGATGGAGTTTGCGGAGCCGTTGTCGATGCCTTTTTTCAGGCGCTTGACGTTCGTGACGAACAGGTCGTCGCCGACGAGCTGGCACTTGCCGCCGAGCTTCGCGGTCATCTTCTGCCAGCCCTCCCAGTCCTCTTCGTCCAAGCCGTCCTCGATGGACCAGATGGGGTACTTGTCGATCAGGCTCTCCCAGTGGGCGATCAGCTCGTCGCTGGTGAAGTCCCTGCCGCTCTTAGGCTGGTGATAGAAGCCCTTGCCCTTCGGGCTCTTCCACTCGGAGGAAGCCGCGTCCATCGCGAGCACGAAGTCGTCGTAGGGCTTGTAGCCCGCCTTCTCGATGGCCTTGAGGATCAGCTCGATGGCGTCCTCGTCCCCGCCGAGGCTGTTCGGCGCGAAGCCGCCCTCGTCGCCGACGGCGGTGACGTCGTGCATCTCCTTGATGAGTCCCTTGAGCGTCTGGAACACCTCGGCGCACCAGCGCAGACCCTCCTTGAAGCTCGGCGCGCCGACCGGCATGATCATGAACTCCTGCGTGTCCACGCTGCTGTCCGCGTGCGCGCCGCCGTTGAGAATGTTCATCATCGGCACGGGCAGCGTGTTCGCGTTCTGCCCGCCGAGATAGCGGTAGAGCGGGAGGTCGAGGTCGTTCGCCGCCGCGCGCGCGCAGGCGATGGACGCCGCGAGGATCGCGTTCGCGCCGAGCTTGGACTTGTCGTCCGTGCCGTCGGCGGCGCACATCGCCTTGTCGATGGCGTAGATGTTGTAGGCGTCCTTGCCGGCGAGCGTCTTGCCGATGGTCTTGTTGACATTCTCGACCGCCTTCGTGACGCCCTTGCCGCCAAAGCGTTTCTTGTCGCCGTCGCGCAGCTCCAGCGCCTCAAACTCGCCGGTGGACGCGCCGCTCGGCGCCGCGCCGGTGCCGGAAACGCCGCTGTCGAGCAGGACGTCCGCCTCGACGGTGGGATTGCCGCGGGAGTCGATGATCTCGCGGGCGGTGACCTTCTGGATCTTGGGTGTGTACATCGTTATCGTCTCCTTTTTGACTTGGTAAGCTCAAAAGCGAAAAGCATCCTATCACACTTTGCACCGCAATGCAAGACAGCGCGGAAAAAATTGCATTTTACAAAAACCGCTCAAAGATCAGCGGTGTGACGTACGTTTCGATCGCCGCCGAGACGAGCGCCAGCGGCAGGATCCAGCGGACGTAGGCGCGCACACACTCCCCGAACGTCCGGCGGACGGAAGGCGCGCCCTCGCGCTTGAGCAGGCGGCCGCTCACCGCGCGGCAGAGGTACAGCCCCGACGCGCAAGCGAGCGCGAGCGCCGAGAGCTCCGTGATCCCGTGGGGCAGCGTGCCCGCGAGAAAGGAGGCGAGCCCCAGCCCGTTTTGCCGATAGTACGCCGCGAGCCCGCCGAGCAGCAGCGCGTTCATCCCCAGCTCCAGCGCGGGAAGGCGGAGAAACGGGACCAGCCCCGCGAGCATCGCGGAGAACATCGCGGTGAGGTTGTTCGCGAAGATCGCCCACATCAGCACCGCGCCGGACGGCTCCTGCGCGATCAGGTCGCCCGCCGAGGCGACGAACAGCGCCAGCAGCGGTTCGATCGCCTCCGGACGGGCAAGCCCCACGGCGTAGCCGACGCAGATCAGCACGGCGAGCGCCAGCGCCGTGACGCGGAACTGCTCCCACAGCCGCGGCGGAAGCGCAAAAAAAGCTTTTATGTCGCGCATAAAAGCTTTTCGACGCCGAGCTTTATGCGGCGGAGCGTCTCGTCCTTTCCGAGGATATGGCACAGCTCCACCGCGCCGCCGGGCGTGACGAGCTTGCCCGCGACCGCGATGCGCAGCGGCCACATCAGCGTCGCGTTCTTGACGCCCAGCGTCTCCGCGAGGGAGACCAGCGTGTCGTGGATACGCTCCGCCGTCCAGTCCGCGACGCCCTCGAGCGCCGGCAGCGCCTTTTGCAGCATGTCGAGCGACACGGCGGCGTCGGTCTTGGACTTCTTGTTTGTGTAGAACGCGAGGTCGTAGTCCGGCAGCGCGTCGAAGAAATCGACCTTCTCGGGGATGTCGGTCAGCACCTCGCAGCGCGCTTGCAGCAGCGCCGCGATGTCCGCGACGGAGTACGCCTCGTTCCGCACCGCCTGTCGAATGTAAGGCGCTGCCGCTTTACAGAACTCCTCCGGCGCCAGGGCACGGATGTAGCTCGCGTTGAAGTATTTGAGCTTCTCGATGTCGAAGATGGCGGGGGACTTGGAGATGCCCGCGAGGTCGAAGCACTCCACCAGCTCGTCGAGCGTGAAAAACTCCTGCTCCGCCTTCTCGCCGCGCGGCGACCAGCCGAGCAGCGCCACATAGTTGAGGATGGCG
>JAFSZQ010000016.1 GCA_017458885.1 Oscillospiraceae bacterium | reverse complement strand
CGGCGACGGGCGGCTGCTGGACGCGATGAACGCCGCGCCGTCGGCGCAGCCGGAGGAATTGCTGCCGTATGTGCGCGTCAAGATCGACGAATTCGTGAAGGACGCGGCGCAGTTCGACGACATCACGATGCTGGGGCTGCAATACAAGGGCAAGTAAGGGGGGCATGGCAATGCTGACGGCGGAAGAGCTGAGAGAGAAGAGACGGCGCGAACAGTGGTGGCGCAAGGTGCTCGCCTACTACATGATGGATACCTATGTCACCAAGCAGGACGAGAAGGCGCGGGCGGAAGCGATGACCGCGTATCGCGCGGCGGAGCGGCTGGTCGAGGAGCGTGGGCTGGTGAACCGCCTGTTTAAGAAAAGAGGAAACGCCCCAAGCGCCGCGGAGCTGTTCTTGGAGCTGGGGAAGGACGAGCAGCCGGACAGCCCCATCGGCGAGCTGGCGGCGGAGCTGCGCAAGCAGCAGCCCTCGGAGGAAAAGCTGAAATCAGCGGTGGAGCGCGTGATCGTGGAGGAGCCCGTCCGTATGCTCGAAGCGGAGCGGCGGGAGCAGGAGCGGCGGGCAGAGTGGCGGCGGACGCATCCGCATTACACCGACGCGGCGGAGAGCGAAACGATAGAGCTGCAACGGATCGCGCGGTACGAAGATAGAAAGGGCAAAAAAATGTCCATCTTCCGCGAGCTGATGCCCCCCGAACAGTTTCGGGAGCTGCAAGCCCTGCTGGCGGCACAGCACCGTGACATCGAGGCGGAGGAGCGCGCCGCCGAGCAGGAGCAGCCACAGGCGCAGCAGCGGCAGACGCCTACCTTTGCGCAGTATGTAGAGCAGAAAAAACTTCCCGCCGAGGTCATTTTGGAGGAGAAGGCGGGGCAGCTCGCGCGCAGCGGCGAGATCTACACCGCGGCGGCGTACATGATCGCCGCCTACGAGCAGAAGGACGAGAAGGAGTTCGACGCGGAGAAGGCGGATCTGCGCGCGATGCAGCTCTCCGGCTCGCGCGCGTTCAAGGCGTATATGAAGGGACACCCGGGCAGCCTCATCGCCGCCGCGAAGGGCACCGCGGTCGCGGAGACGCGCGACGGCGTTGCGGCGCTCGACGCCGACCTCAAGCGCCGCGACGCGATCCTGCGGGAGACGCGGGACAACCTCAAAAAGCTGGCGACGGGCAAGACGCCCGCGTTCCACCGGATGCTCAACGCGCTCGACCGCTTCGTGAACGAGGACACCGAGCCGACGCCGCAGGAGCGCGCGGGCGTGGTGCACGCGCTCGCGGACTACATCGCGACCGACTGCGCGCAGGGGAGCCGCGAGTTCGACGACGCATGCTTCACGCAGGCGATGCGCTCGGTCAAGGCGCTGGTGCCGGAGCAGGATTTCGCCAAGGTCGTCGAGCAGGTCAACGTGGGGCGCGAGCCGAAGGTCAAGGCGGAGGAGTTCGACGCCCCAGCCGCCGCGCCCAAGGAAAAAGCGCCGGACGCGCCGGAGCGGGCGCCGGTGCTGAAAGCGCCACAATGACGCGCGGAAAGGAGAACGAAGAATGAAACACACGAAAAAACTTGCCGCCCTGCTGCTGGCGGCAACGACGCTCGCGCTCTGCGCGGCGTGCGGCGGCAGCGCGAAGCAGGACGCGCAGGACGCGGGGGATAGCTCTCCGCTCATGCAGGCGGTGTACGACAAACTGGTGGGCGGCGCGGCGTACGCCGAGGTGCAAGAGACCTATGCCGACCTTGCGCGGTTTGACGCAAAGCTCAAGGGCGACGCCATTGAACTCAGCGCGACCGCGGAGAACGAGTGGTACGAGACGATGAACGGCGCGTGGGACTATGTGCTCGACGGGGATTACATCACGTTCATCGCCGGTCAGGAGGAGTACACGGGCATGATGCTCTTCTCCACCGTCTGCGACGCGGTTGCGGACTACCTCGGGATGGACACGGAGCTGGCGTCGATGTACCGCAACGCG
>JAFSZQ010000141.1 GCA_017458885.1 Oscillospiraceae bacterium | reverse complement strand
TCGTTGGCAAGGTTTTCGAGATCCGCGCCGGAGAAGCCCGACGTACCGCGGGCGACCTGCTTCAGGTCGACGTCCTCGGCAAGCGGCTTGTTCTTCGTGTGGATCTTCAGGATCTCCTCGCGCCCCTTGATGTCGGGCAGCCCGACGTAGACCTGCCGATCGAAGCGCCCGGGGCGCAGCAGCGCGGGATCGAGAATGTCGGCGCGGTTGGTGGCCGCCATGACGACGACGCCCTCGTTGGTGCCGAAGCCGTCCATCTCCACGAAGTCCGAGCCGGAGATGGACAAAAACTCCACCTCCGCCTCCCCCGCGACGGCGCGGGCGAGCCGCGTCTTGCCCGTGCCGGGAGGGCCGACGAGCAGCACGCCCTTCGGGATGCGCGCGCCGAGCTCAGTGAACTTGTCGGGCTCGCGCAGGAAATCCACGATCTCCCGCAGCTCCTCCTTCTCCTCGTCCGCGCCCGCCACGTCGGCGAAGGTCGCCCGCCGCTTCGCGTCGCGTCCGCGCTGCACCGCCGCGCCGCCGAAGCGGGAGAGCTCGTTCCCGCCGCCCGCCGCGCCCGCATTGCGCGCGGAGAGGAAGTACCAGATGGCGGCGATGCCGAGGATCGCCACCACATAGGGCAGCAGCATCGCCAGATAGTTGGGCGTGTGGTCGGCGTGGTAGTCGTAGTCCTTGATGATCCCCGCCGCGTACTGCGCCTCGACCAGCGCGTTCATGTCCGTGTAGAAGAGATCGAAGTCGTAGACGTCCTTCGTCACCGTTTTCGTCTCGCCGCGCAGCTTTAGCGTCAGCGTCGTGTCGGACAGGGTGAAGGATTCGACCTTCTCCTGCTCAAACAGCAGCTTGACCTCGGCGTAGGAGGGCTGCTCCGCGCGCGGCTGGGTCAGATAGTTGACGAGGGCGAGCGACGAGAGCAGCACAACCAGAAAGAATATCGCGTTCGGGCGTTTCCCCTCTTGTCTCAAACGCCGCGCCTCCTTTTACTGTTCGTAGATTTCCGGCTTCAGGACGCCGACGTAGGGCAGGTTGCGGTAGCGCTGCCCATAGTCCAGCCCGTAGCCGACGACAAATTCATTGGGCACCTGAAACCCGATATAGTCCGCCTTGATGGGCTTCTCGCGGCGCTCCGGCTTGTCGAACAGCGTCACGATGGTCACGCTGTTCGCGCCCTTCGCCATAAAATACCGCGCGAGGAAGTACAGCGTGTTGCCCGAATCGAGGATGTCCTCCACGACGATCAGGTCGCGGCCGGTGACGTCCTGCCCGAGGTCGCGGGTGATCTGCGGCTTGCCGCTGCTCTCGGTGGCGTTGCCGTAGGACGAGACGGCGATGAACTCGATCTCGCTTTTGAGCTGGCAGGCGCGGATGATGTCCGCCATGAACAGGCAGCAGCCCTTGAGCACGCCGACGAACAGCGGGTTCTTGCCCTGAAAATCCTCGTAGATTTGGTCGCCCAGCTCCTGTACGCGCGCGCGGATGTCGTCCTCGCTGTACAGGACGCGCAGGATATCCCGATCCAATTCACTTTTCGCCATAGTCTTTCCCTCTCGCTTTCGTATTATTTGTGATTTGTAAAACCAGTACGCCGCCCCGACGCTCCGCCGTGACGCGGCGGGGCAGGTCGAGGTGGCTGCCGTAAGGACTGACGCAAAGCGCCTCGACGGCGGCGTAGTGCCGCGCGGTGAAGTCCCGCTTCCCCACGTCCAGCGCGTCGAGCAGCGCGCGCACCATGCGGGCCCGAAGCGCCTCCGGCGCGGCGGCGATGAGCTTATCCGGCGCCGTGACCCGCGTGGGCGAAAACGTCGCGCCGCCGCTGACAAGCCGCTCGCGCGCCAGCTCGTCGAGGTACGCGCCCTCGATACGGAGCGTCCGCGCCGTCTCCGCCATGTGGAGCGCGGCGGCGGCGTTGACCTTCGCAAGGCGGGGCATGACCTCGTGGCGCAGATAGTTGCGGGCAAAGCTGTCGTCGTCGTTCATCGCGTCGAAGCGGTGAGCGAGTCCGTTCTCCGCGGCGTAGGCCTCGATCTGCGCGCGGGTCACGCCCAGGAAGGGGCGGATATACGCCCCGCGCACCGGCGCGATGCCGCCCAGCCCGCTGCGCGCGCCGCGGATGAGCTGGAACAGCAGCGTCTCGGCGTTGTCGTCCGCGTGATGGGCGGTGGCGATGCGCGCCGCGCCCAGCTCCGCCGCCGCACGCGCCAGAAACTCATAGCGCGCGCGG
>JAFSZQ010000140.1 GCA_017458885.1 Oscillospiraceae bacterium | reverse complement strand
CGCTACACGGACGCGACGCTCATCCGCGCGATGGAGCAAAACGGCATCGGCCGCCCGTCCACCTACGCGCCCACGGTCTCGACCATCCTCGACCGCGAGTACGTCGTCAAGGAGGGCAAGTACCTGCGCCCGACGCCGCTCGGCTCGGTCGTCACGGGGCTGATGGAGGACAAGTTCCCCGACATCGTGGACACGAAGTTCACCGCCCGCATGGAGGAGACGCTCGACGCCGTCGAGGAGGGCAAGACCGCGTGGAAGAGCGTCCTGCGCGAGTTCTACGGCGGCTTCTCCGCCGAGCTGCAAAAGGCGGAGCGCGACCTGGAGGGGCAGCACCTCAAAGTCCCCGACGAGGAGAGCGAGGAGGTCTGCGACGTCTGCGGGCGCAAGATGGTCGTCAAGTCCGGCAGGTTCGGGCGCTTCCTCGCCTGCCCGGGCTACCCCGAGTGCACGTTCACCAAGCCTCTGGTCGTCGAGATGCCCGGGCGCTGCCCGAAGTGCGGCGCGCGGCTGATGAAGCGCACCGGCGTGAGCAAGAAGACGAACAAGCAGTACACCTACTACGCCTGCGAGTTCCGCGGCAGCAGGGATCCCGAAAAGGCGTGCGATTTCACGACCTTCGACGTGCCGGTGAAGGACGATTGCCCCGTCTGCGGCAAGACGATGTTCAAGAAGTCCGGCAAGGGCTACAAGCGCCCGTACTGCATCAACCCCGACTGCCCGAACTTCGTGCCCGAGGACAAGCGCGGCTACACGAAAAAGGCGGCGGAGGAGACGAAGCCCGCGGCGGCGAAAAAACCGGCGGCAAAGAAGCCCGCCGCGAAGAAACCCGCCGCGAAGAAGGCGGCGAAATGAACCGCGCGACCGTCATCGGCGCGGGGCTTGCGGGCAGCGAGGCGGCGTGGCAGCTCGCGCGGCGCGGCGTGCGGGTGACGCTGTGCGAGATGAAGCCGCAAAAGCGCACTCCCGCGCATGTGACCGACGATTTCGCGGAGCTGTGCTGCTCCAACTCCCTGCGCTCCGACCAGTTGGAGAACGCGGTGGGGCTGCTCAAGGAGGAGCTGCGCCGCTTGGGTTCGCTGATCCTGGCGTGTGCCGACGCGACGCGCGTCGAGGCGGGCGGCGCGCTCGCCGTGGATCGCCACGGCTTCGCGCGGCTCGTCACCGAGCGCCTCCGCGCCCATCCGAACGTCACGGTCGCGGACGGCGAGGTGACGGAGCTGCCCGCCGGGGGCGAGGTCATCGTCGCCACGGGCCCGCTCACGAGCGACGCCTTGGCGGATGCCATCGCGCGGAAGATCGGCGACGCCACGCTGCACTTTTTCGACGCCGCCGCGCCGCTCGTCACGTTCGAGAGCGTGGACATGGACAGCGCGTGGTTCGCCTCGCGCTACGACAAGGGGACGGCGGACTACGTCAACTGCCCGATGACCGAGGCAGAGTACCGCGCGTTTTGGGAGGCGCTGACCACGGCGGAGGAAACGCCGGTGCACGGCTTCGAGGACAAGAGCGTGTTCGAGGGCTGTATGCCCGTCGAGGTCATGGCGCGGCGCGGGTTCGACACGCTGCGCTACGGCCCCCTCAAGCCGCGCGGCTTGAAGGACCCCAAGACGGGGCGCGAGCCCTACGCCGTCGTGCAGCTCCGGCGCGACAACCGCGAGGGCAGCGTCTACAACCTCGTCGGCTTCCAGACGCACCTGCGCTTTCCCGAGCAGAAGCGCGTCTTTTCGATGATCCCCGCGCTCAAGGACGCGGAGTTCGTGCGCTACGGCGTGATGCACCGCAATACTTATCTGGACTCCCCGCGCCTGCTCGACCGCTGCTACCGCCTGATCGCCGAGCCGCGCATCGCGTTCGCGGGGCAGATGACCGGCGTGGAGGGCTACGTCGAGTCGGCGGCGTCGGGCTTCCTCGCGGGCGTGGAGCTGGCGCGCCGGCTTTTGGGCGAGCCGCCGCTCGATTTTCCGCGCGAGACGGCGATCGGCGCGCTGGCACGGTACGTCAGCGACCAAAGCGTGACGGATTTCCAGCCGATGAACGTCAACTTCGGCATCATCCCGCCGCTCGGCTATCGCGTCAGGGGCAAGCGCAACAAGAACGCGGAGCTGTCGCGCCGCGCGCTGGAGCGCATCGACGCGCTGCGGAAGGACGCACTTTCAGACGTGGAGGAGAACGGACTATGAAGATCGCCATCGACGCGATGGGCGGCGATTTCGCGCCCGACGCGCCCGTGCGGGGCGCGCTGCTCGCGCGGGAGAAGTACCCCGACGTCGAGCTGATCCTCGTCGGGCGCGAGGACGCCGTCATGGACGCCCTGCGCGCGGCGGGACACGACGCGCCGCCCGCGGGGATCGCCGTCCGGCACGCGAGCGAGGTCGTCGAGATCGCGGACGACCCCGCGACCGCGTTCCGAAAGAAGCCCGACTCGTCGCTGACCGTCGGGCTGACGCTCGTGCGCGACGGCGCGGCGGACGGCTTCGTCTCCGCCGGCAGCACCGGCGCGCTGCTCGCGGGCGCGACACTCGTGGTCACGCGCATCCGGGGCGTGCGCCGCGCGGCGCTGGCGCCGGTGATCCCAACGGCTACCGGCCGCGCCGTGCTGCTGGACTGCGGCGCCAACGCGGAGTGCACGGTGGAATACCTGCTGCAATTCGCCTACCTCGGCAGCTACTATGCCTCCAAGGTGCTGGGCGTGGAGCAGCCCCGCGTGGGTCTGCTGAACATCGGCGCGGAGTCGGAGAAGG
>JAFSZQ010000139.1 GCA_017458885.1 Oscillospiraceae bacterium | reverse complement strand
GCGCCTTGTGTCGAAAAAGGGCGAGCGCGTCGTGGACGTCGATAAGTTCTACCTCGAGCGCAAGAAGCTCGATCTGGCGAATGACGAGCTGATCGCGGAAGTTCTCCTCCCGAAGAAGGGCCTTGAGCAGTATTCCTACGAGAAGGTCGGCGGGCGCAACGCGCTGGCGATCTCCCGCGTGTCGTTCGCGGGCGTGTTTGCGAGCGAGAACGGCAGGATCACCAACGTCGCCGCCGCGTTCGGCGCGGTGGCGGACACGGTGCTGCGGTACAAGGACATCGAAGCGACGCTCCTCGGCAAGACCATCGGCGAGGCGAAGGCGATGAAGGAGGACTACCTCAACGCTTACGCCGAGCGCATGGCGCTCACCCGCGGCCGCGTCAGCGCGGAGTACCGCAAGAACGTGTGTATGAACCTGCTGGACGGCTTTTTGACAAAGTTCGGCATTTAGGAGACGCCTTATGTTTACGGTCAATATCAACGGCAAGGACTATGAGTCCGCGCACGACAAAAAGCTGCTGCGATTCCTGCGCGACGACCTGCGCCTGACCGCCACGAAGGACGGGTGCAGCGAGGGCGTCTGCGGCACCTGCACGGTGCTCGTCGACGGCAGAAAGATGAAAGCCTGCGCGGTGTCGCTCAGTAAGCTCGAGGGCAAAAAGGTGCTGACCGTCGAGGGCATTGCCCCCGAGGAGATGAAGGTCTACGAGCACTGCTTTGCAGAAGCGGGCGCGGTGCAGTGCGGCTTCTGCATCCCCGGCATGATCCTCTCGGCAAAGAGCCTGCTGGACGTGAACCTCAACCCGACGCGCGAGGACGTCAAGGCGGCGATCAAGGGCAACCTCTGCCGCTGCACGGGCTACAAAAAGATCGAGGACGGCATTTTGCTGGCGGCGGAGTATTTCCGCGAGAAGAAGGCGATCCCGCCCGCGCCCAAAACGCTGCACATGAACGAGCGCGCGGGGCGCATCGACGCGGCGGAGAAGGTCAACGGCACGGGGCTTTACGCCGACGATCTTGTGTTCGACGGTATGCTCTACGCAAAGCCCGTCTACTCAAAGTATCCCCGCGCGCGCATCGACCGCGTGGACGTCAGCAAGGCGATGGCGCACCCCGACTGCGTCGAGGTGCTGACGAAGGACGACGTGCCCTGCAACAAGATCGGCCACATCAAGCAGGACTGGGATGTGATGATGGGCGTCGGCGACGTGACGCGCTACATGGGCAACGTCATCGCGCTCGTCGCCACCAACGACAAGGAGAAGCTGGATGAGATCGCGGCGCTGGTCGAGGTGGACTACACCGAGCTGAAAGCGATCACCAGCCCCTACGACGCGCTGCGCGGCGACGCGCCGCTCATCCACCCCGACGGCAACGTCATGAGCCGCGCCAACCTCGTGCGCGGCAACGCGGACGAGGCGATCAGGAACTCGAAGTACGTCGTCACGCGCAAGTACAAGACCTCGTGGCAGGAGCACGGCTTCATGGAGCCGGAGTGCGCCGTGGCGCTCCCCGAGGGAGAGGACGGGCTGCTCATCTACACCACGAGCCAGTCGGTCTACGACGTGCAGCGCGAGTGCTCGACGATGCTGCAGATCCCCGCCGAAAAGGTACACGCCCGCGCGCCGCTGGTCGGCGGCGGCTTCGGCGGCAAGGAGGATATGTCGGTGCAGCAGTACGCCGCGCTGATGGCGTGGGTGACGAAGAAGCCCGTCAAGGTCAAGTACACCCGTCAGGAGTCGCTGGCGTACCACGTCAAGCGGCATCCGATGGAGATGGAGTTCACCACCG
>JAFSZQ010000138.1 GCA_017458885.1 Oscillospiraceae bacterium | reverse complement strand
CAGCGCCGCGTCGAACGCCGCGGCGAGCAGCGCCGCGACCGCGCCGCCCACGAACCAGATCGACACCAGCCCCGCCGTCGCCGCCTCGGCGACGCCGAAGACCACGATCGCGGCGATCCAGACCACGAGCATCACACCCATCGGGCACGCACCTCCCTTTCCACGATATTTTACCATATCTGAACGGAAAATACTATAGCAATCCGCGCGGTTTTTCGCTATACTGGAAAAAAAGCGCGAAACAGGAGGCATCATGCCGGATTTTGTCATACCCTGCCTGCTGGGGCTGGAAAAGCTCGTGGGCGACGAGGTGAAAAAGCTGGGGCTCGCGGACGTGCGCGTGGAGAACGGGCGCGTGCTCTGCCATGGCGCGGCGGCGGACATCGCGCGGCTCAACGTCAACCTGCGCTGCGGCGCGCGGGTGCTGCTCGTGCTGGGCACGTTCCGCGCGACGGAGTTCGAGGCGCTCTTCCAGGGCGTGAAGGGTATCGCGTGGGAGGACTGGATCGGGCGGGACGACGCCTTCCCCGTCGCGGGGTACTCCATCAACTCGACGCTCCACTCCGTCCCCGCCTGCCAGAGCATCGTCAAAAAGGCGGTCTGCGACCGTCTCGGCGGGAAATACGGGCTCCAAACGCTGCCCGAGACCGGCGCGCGGAAGCAGATCCGCTTCTCCATCATGAAGGACGAGGTGACGATCGGGCTGGACGCCTCGGGCGAGGGGCTTTACAAGCGCGGCTACCGCGCCGTCGGCGTGCAGGCGCCGCTGCGCGAGACGCTTGCCGCCGCAATGGTGCTGCTGACGAAGTACCGCGGGCTCGACCCGCTGTGCGACCCGTTCTGCGGCTCCGGCACCATCGCCATCGAAGCCGCGCTCATCGCAAAAAACCGCGCCCCTGGCCTGAACCGCTCCTTCGCGGCGCAGTCGTGGACGCAGCTCGACAGGCGGATATGGCTCGACGCGGCGGACGAGGCGATGGACAAGGAGTTCCACGGCGAGTACGAGATCTGGGGCGGCGACCTCGACCCCGCCGCCGTGGAGATCGCGCGGCACAACGCCATCCTTGCCGAGGTGGACGACACGGTGCGCTTCGCCGTCGCGGACGCGACGCGCTTCCACTGGGGCGGGCAGTACGGCAGGGTCGTGACGAACCCGCCCTACGGCGAGCGGCTCATGGAGCGCAGGGAGGCGGAGGCGCTGTACCGCGCGTTCGGCAGGGCGATGGAGAAATTGCCCGAGACGTGGCGCGTCGCGGTGCTCTCGTCGCACACGGAGTTCGAGCGCAGCTTCGGGCGCGCCGCCGTGAAAAAGCGCAAGCTGTACAACGGCATGATAAAATGCGATCTGTTTTTTTACGGAAAGCAATGAATTGCTTTCCGTAAAAACAGGTTGGGAGGACGCCATGAAGCACATCTTCATCATCAACCCCACCGCCGGAAAACGCGACGGCAGCGAGCGCGTGCGCGCCATGGCGGAGGCGCTGCGGCGGAACCACGCGCTCGACGTCGAATGTCTGCTCACGCAGTCGCCCGGGCACGCCACGGCGCTCGCGCGCGACGCCGCCGCGCGCGGCGGCGAGGTGCGGCT
>JAFSZQ010000137.1 GCA_017458885.1 Oscillospiraceae bacterium | reverse complement strand
GCGTTCGCCGAGGCGCTGTTCGACGCCTGCGGCTGCGCGCCGCTCTCCGTCGAGCTGGACGCGGACGGCACGGGCACGGCGCTCGCCGTGCGCGCGCTGCCGAGCGGCACGGTGTTCAACGCGCGGCTGGAGCTGACGTTCCGCCGCGGCAGCCTGACCGCGGTCGCCGGCTCGTTCGTCCCCGCCGTCGAGACGGGCGAGGGCGAGACCAACGTGGACGGCGTGACCGCGTTGGTGCGCTTCCTTGACTACAGCAACAGCGGCGGCGAGGTCTGCACCGCCGTGACGGACGTGCGCGGCGGCTACCTGCTGCAAAGCACCGCGTCCGCCTCGCAGCGCCTGCTGCCGGTCTGGCGCGTCACGACCGACGTGAATCAGTATTATGTAAACATGATGACCGGTGAAGTCACCCGCGAGGCGTAGGGGCGCGGTGATTTCATTTGCAAGAAACGATTGCATTTTCCGGCATTATATGGTATACATAAAGCTGTCTGATCCCGCAAATCCTATCCAAGGGCGCCAGCGAGGCGCTTTGAAGGAGTTTTTATGCAGAAATACATTGTCCGCGGCGGACGTCCGCTGCACGGCGAGGTGCGCATCAGCGGCGCGAAGAACGCCGCCGTCGCCATCATTCCCGCCGCGCTGCTGGTGGACGGCGTGTGCCGCATCGAGAACGTCCCGCAGATCTCCGACGTTACGGCGCTGCTGAAAATTTTGGAGCGGCTGGGCGCGCGCGTGCGCTTCCTCAACCGCTCGGACGTGGAGATCGACAGCCGCCGCATCCGCACGACCCGCGTCCCGCAGGAGCTGGCGCACAAGCTGCGCGCGAGCTACTACCTGATCGGCGCGCTGCTCGGGCGCTTCGGCAGCGCGGAGGTCTCGATGCCCGGCGGCTGCAACTTCGGCGGCGTGCGCCCCATCGACCAGCACGTCAAGGGCTTCGCCGCGATGGGCGCGGACGTGCGCGAGGGCGATTTCATCGTCGCCAGGGCGAAGGACGGGCGCATGAAGGGCGCGAACGTGTACCTCGACGTCATCTCCGTCGGCGCGACGATGAACATCATGATGGCGGCGGCGCTCGCCGACGGCGTGACGGTCATCGAGAACGCGGCGAAGGAGCCGCACATCGTCGACCTCGCGAACTTCCTGAACCTCATGGGCGCAAACATCAAGGGCGCGGGCACCGACACGATCCGCGTGTACGGCGTGGACGCGCTCCACGGCGGCAGCTACGCCATCATCCCCGACCAGATCGAGGCGGGGACGTATATGGCGGCGGTCGCTGCGGCGGGCGGCGACGTGCTGGTGCGCGGCATCATCCCGAAGCACATGGACTGCATCACCGCGAAGCTGCAGGAGATGGGCGTCGAGGTCGAGGAGGAGGACGACACGCTCCGCATCCGGCGTGAGGGCGAGCTGCAGCGCGCGAACGTCAAAACGCTGCCGTACCCCGGCTTCCCGACGGATATGCAGCCGCAGATCACCGCCGTGCTTGCGCTGGCGCGGGGCACGAGCATCGTGACCGAGGGCGTGTGGGACAACCGCTACCGCTACGTCGGCGAGCTGACGCGCATGGGCGCGCAGATACATGTGGACGGGCGCACCGCCGTGGTCGAGGGCGTGGAGCGTCTGACGGGCGCGACGGTGCAGGCGTTCGACCTGCGCGCGGGCGCGGCGATGGTCGTCGCGGCGCTGGCGGCGGAGGGCGTGAGCGAGATTTTGAACATCCAATATATCGAGCGCGGCTACGAGGACGTGATCGGCAAGCTCCGCGCGCTGGGCGCGGACATCGAGAGCGCCGAGTACAGCGAAGCGCCCGAGGAGCAGCCGCGGCAGATCGGCTGAAAACGAGATAAAACGAGAGGAGAGGCTGCGCCTCTCCTCTCGTTTTATTTCAGCACATAGTACAGTTTGCCGTCGCTGACGCCCGCCGCGACGAAGTCGGGGCCCCGCCGCTCATAGACGACCTCGCCGCCGCGCAGGACGCGCAGGCTCATCACGTCCGTCAGGTCGTCGCGCGTGAGCAGCGTCAGATAGCCGCCGTCGAGCTGCATCGACTCCACCGAGCCGCCCAGCAGCGAGAGCTCCGCCTCGCCGCCGTCCACCGGCAGCACGGCGAGGTAGACCTCCGTCGCGAAGTGCGGCTCCACGCCGTCCGT
>JAFSZQ010000136.1 GCA_017458885.1 Oscillospiraceae bacterium | reverse complement strand
GCGTCGAGGCGATATAGTTGAAGCCGAACGTCAGAACCAGCGCCCAGATGACGAGCGGGATGACGCCGCGCGCGCCGCCGCGGTTGCGGTCGTCGCGGTTCTGGTTGTTGTTTTCCATTGCTTTCCCACCTTTCGGGCAGTCGTTTCCATGTTGTTGCTTATAGTACCATACCCGCAGGGCATGGGATACAGCCATGTTTCGCAGTTCCGCCGTCAGGCGGGAGCGAAACGGCGATCAACGGTATCATAGCCGCTTTGCGGCTATGATACCACAAGAACCGCCTGTTCACAAGGCGCGGCGCATGAATTTTCGGTGAATTTTTGTCTTTATCTTCTCCCGCGTTTGTGGTATCATTCCGTTTGTGGAAATTTGTCCGAAAGGATCGACGATATGGCGAACGAAACATGGGGCGCGGTGAGCGACGGGCTGATCGAGGGGCGCAACGCCGTCATCGAGGCGCTGCGCGCCGGAACGCCCATCGACAAGATATACCTCGCCAAGGGCGAGACCGACAAGACGCTCGGGCACATCGCGTCCACCGCCCGCGCCGCGGGCGCGGTGGTCGTCGAAGCCGACCGCCGCAAGCTCGACGCGATGAGCGCGACGGGCGCGCATCAGGGCGTCGTGGCGCTCGCCGCCGTGCGTGAATACGCAAGCGTGGCGGATATTCTCGCGCGCGCAAAAGAGCGGGGCGAGCCGCCGCTGCTCGTCGTCTGCGACGAGATCAGCGACCCGCACAACCTCGGCGCGATCATCCGCACGGCGGAGTGCGCGGGCGCGCACGGCGTCATCGTCCCGAAGCGGCGGAGCGCGGGGCTGACGAGCATCGTCGGCAAGACGAGCGCGGGCGCGGTGAGCTACCTGCCCGTGGCGCGCGTGGCGAACCTCCCCGCGACGCTCAAGGAGCTGCAAAAGCAGGGCGTGTGGGTCTTCGGCGCCGCCGCCGACGGCGACCGCGCGCTCTACGACGCCGACCTGAAGAACGCCGCCGCGATCGTCATCGGCAGCGAGGGCGACGGCATGGGCCGCCTCGTGCGCGAGAGCTGCGACTTTCTGGTGAGCATCCCGCTCAAGGGGCGCATCCAGTCGCTCAACGCCTCGAACGCCGCGGCGGTGCTGCTGTACGAGGCGGTGCGCCAGCGTCTGGCGCAGTCCTGACGCGCGCCGCGGAAAACGGATAAAGGATAAGGAATCATGGATCGACACGAAACAGACCTGGATCTGGAAACCTCGCTCGACGACAGCAAGCTGCTGCTCGACGACGCCTCGCGCGTCGCGGACGAGGATTATGAATTCACGCTGGAGGGCATCCTTGCCGAATTCGGCGGCGGGAGGGCGGGCTCCGCCGAGGACGCCGCGCCGCCGAAGCCCGCGGTCTCCGTTTCCATGCCGCGGCCGGAGCTGACGCCCGACGCGGACGAGGAGGAGCCGGACGGCGCGGACGAGCCGGCGGAGGACGACGGGGCGATGGCGGACATCGTTCCCTCTCTGGACACGCCGCAGAGCTTCAGCCTGCAGGAGGTGCTGGCGCGGACGGTGCAGGAGGTGCTGGACGAGCAGCGCGCGGAGCCGGTGCTGGAGGACCCGCCCCGCCGGGGCCTGTTCGCGCGGCGGCGCGGCAAGGAG
>JAFSZQ010000135.1 GCA_017458885.1 Oscillospiraceae bacterium | reverse complement strand
GCCCCGTCGTCGTCGGCGCGGGCCCCGCGGGGCTGTTCTGCGCGCTGGTGCTGGCGCGGTGCGGCGCGAAGCCCATCCTGCTTGAGCGCGGCAAGCGCGTCGAGGAGCGCAGGCGCGACGTGGAGCGGTTCTGGGCG
This sequence comes from Oscillospiraceae bacterium, assembly GCA_017458885.1. Classification (GTDB taxonomy): domain Bacteria; phylum Bacillota; class Clostridia; order Oscillospirales; family Oscillospiraceae; genus Hominicoprocola. The sequence continues at coordinate 2,481 of JAFSZQ010000135.1, read as the reverse complement.
ACGGGCGCGCTCGACCCCGCGTCCAACGTCCAGTTCGGCGAGGGCGGCGCGGGCGCGTTCTCCGACGGCAAGCTGAACACCGGCACGCGCGATCCGCGCCACCGCTGGATCCTGGAGCGGTTCGTCGAGTACGGCGCGAGCCCCGATGTCCTCATCGACGCGAAGCCCCACGTCGGCACGGACGGGCTGTACGTCGTGCTGCAAAACCTGCGGCGCTCGCTGCTCGCGCTCGGCGCGGACGTGCGGTTTGGGCATCGGCTCGTCGGGCTCGAGACGGAGCGCGGCGCGGCGTCGGCGCTGCGCGTCGCGTCGCCGGAGGGGGAGTACGCGCTCCCGACGCGGCAAGCCGCGCTCGCGCTCGGACACAGCGCGCGGGACACGTTCGAGCTGCTCCGCGCGCTCGGCGTGCCAATGGAGCCGAAGCCGTTCGCCGTCGGCGTTCGCATCGAGCATCGGCAGAGCGCCGTCGACGCGGCGCAGTACGGGGAGGCGGCGGGGCATCCCGCGCTGCCGCCGTCGTCGTACAAGCTCGCGTACCACACGAAGGACGCCCGCGGCGTGTTCTCGTTCTGCGTCTGCCCGGGCGGGGAGGTCGTCGCCGCCGCGAGCGAGGCGGGGCGCGTCGTGACCAACGGTATGAGCCGCGCCGCCCGCGACGGGGCAAACATCAACGGCGCTCTGCTCGTCTCCGTCACGCCGGACGATTTCGGCGGGAGCGACCCGCTCGCGGGCGTCGCGTTCCAGCGGCGGCTGGAGGAGGCGGCGTACCGCGCGGGCGGCGGGAACTACGCCGCACCCGCGCAATTGGTTGGCGACTTTTTGGCTGGGCGTCCCTCGACGGGAGCGGGCGGCGTCGCGCCGAGCTACCGCCCCGCCGTCCGTTGGGGCGACCTGCGGCGGTGCCTGCCCGCGTTCGTCTGCGACGCGCTCGCGGAGGCGCTGCCGGAGCTGGACAAAAAGCTCCGCGGCTTCGCCGCGCCCGACGCGGTGCTGACGGCGGTGGAGTCCCGCTCGTCCTCGCCGGTGCGCCTGCCGCGCGACGAAACGTATCAGTCCGCCCTGCGCGGACTGTATCCCTGCGGCGAGGGCGCGGGCTACGCGGGCGGCATCATGAGCGCCGCCGCGGACGGGATGCGCGTCGCGGAACACATATTGGAGGAATTGCGAAATGGCTAAAACCATCGGCGTCATCATCGACTACCTGACCGACGACTACCGCCGCCAAATCGACGCGGCGGCGGCAAAGCACGGCTACGCCGCGCGCTATTTCCCCGACAGCCGCTCGGCGGTCGGGAACGCGGACGACTGCGAGATCTTGTTCGGGCACTGTTCGCAGAAGGTCATCGCGTCCGCGCGGAACCTCAAGTGGTTTTGCTGCTGCTGGGCGGGCGTGGACCGTTTCTGTAAGGACGAGCTGTATCAGAACCCCGACTGCCTGCTCTCCAACTCGTCGGGCGCGTACGGCGTGACCATCGCGGAGCATCTGGTGATGGTCTCGCTGATGCTGCTGCGGCGGCAGATGGAGTACGACGCGCTGATGCGCTCGCGCGGCTGGGACACGCTGGCGGGGAACATCCGCTCGCTGCGCGATTGCCGGATCACGGTGCTCGGCACGGGCGACATCGGCGCCGAGTTCGCGCGGCGTGCGCGGGCGTTCGCGCCCGCGAAGCTGATCGGCGTGCGCCGCAGCGCCAAAGCGGGCGACCCCGCCTTCGACGAGACGCGCACGACGGCGGAGCTGGACGCGCTGCTGCCGGAGACCGACCTGCTCGTGATGGCGCTGCCGAACACGCCGGAGACGGCGGGCATTTTGAGCCGCGCGCGCCTCGCGCTGCTGCCGCGCGGCGCGTTCGTCGTGAACGTGGGCCGCGGCGCGGCGGTGGATCAGGACGCGCTCATTGACGCGCTGAACGGCGGCCATCTCGCGGGCGCGGCGCTGGACGTGGTCGAGCCGGAGCCGCTTCCCGCCGACCACCCGCTCCGCGATGCGAAGAACCTCCTGCTCACGCCGCACGTCGCGGGCAACACGACGCTGCCGTACACGCAGCGGAAGACGGTGGATATGTTTCTGGAGGACTTGGAGAACTATGTGAGCGGCAAGCCGCTCAAGCACGTTGTTGACAGGAAGAGGTTTTATTGAGGCTCCTTGAAAAAGGGGCGGCTCCTGAAACCAGTTCTTTCCTTTTCTTGAAAGGATAGAACCGTTTTCGGACTTCCAAAGAAAGGAAAACGCTTTTGCCAGCCACGGCGAAAGCGTTTTCTTTTTTGTGATAGGATGACGCTGTTTTCGTAACTTCACTGACTTCGCCACGACAGGTCGCTCCGCGAACCCCGCTGCCCATCTCACGCGATGTTGTACGTCGCTCCGTTCAGAGACGCAACAACAGTTTACGACAACGTCGAATAAGGGGTAGCAAATGCCAACCTGTACGGGCATGACCGCGTAGTGTAGGCGCGATAACCTAAAAATTACCAGAAATG
>JAFSZQ010000134.1 GCA_017458885.1 Oscillospiraceae bacterium | reverse complement strand
CGGCGCGGTCTCCCGCGCCGGAGAAAACGAGCGCGTGGGCAAGCGTCCCGCGCGTCGCGGCGGCGCGGATGCGCGCGGCGGTTTGCGTGCGCGCGAACGCGGTCAGATCGGGCATGAGCTTACTCCTTTACCGTGCCCCGCTTTTCCAGCACCCCCAGCAGCGGCAGTCCCAGCGCGCAGCACACGACCAGCTCGCCCGCGCCGACGGTGGCGGCGTTGTAGGCGAACGCGAGCGGGAAGCCCGCGCCAAAGCCCGCCTCGTACCACGCGAGCATCGCGCCGACGAGCGCGGCGTTGCACACGACGGGCGGCAGCGGCGCAAACCAGCGTTTGCCGCAGTTCGCCGTCCAAACGGCGGCAAGCAGCGTGGCGGCGGAGCCGACGACGAGGTCGAGCGCGCCGTAGGGACTCAAGAGGTTCGACACGACACAGCCGACGAACAGCCCGGGCACCGCCTCGGGGAACAAGAACGGCAGCACGGTCAGCGCCTCGGAGAAGCGGAACTGCACGGGGCCGTAGGCGAGGTTCAGCAGTCCCGCGAGGTAGGTGAGCACGACGTAGATCGCCGCGATGACGGCGGCGCGCGTCAGATAGCGCGCGGTGGGTCTGGCAATGGGCATGGTGGTCGGGTTCCTTTCTGTTTTGATGACGGGGGTTGGCAGAAACCCCGAATTCAGAGCGGTTTACGCGAGATCGGGCAGCTTGCGCACGACCTCGGCGCACCTTGGGCACAGCCCGTCGGCGTCCGCCGCCGTCGAGAACTTCCAGCAGCGCGGGCACTTCGCGCCCTTGGCGGGCGCGACCGCGACGGAAAGCTCGCCCTGCTTCACCTCGACCTGCGAGACGATGAACAGGTCGGCGAGGTCGGTATCCGGCAGCGCGGCGCCGTCGGGGCAGGTCAGCGTGACCGCCGCCTCGAGGCTCTTGCCGATGGTCTTTTCCGCGCGCGCGGTCTCCAATGCGGCATTGACGCTGTCGCGGAGCGCGCGTAACTGCTCCCAGCGGTCGAGACCGTCCGCGAGCGCGTAGTCCGCGAACGGGCGGTTCATGTCGTTGAACAGTACGTTGCGCGTATCGTCGCCCGCGCGGTGCGGCATCGCGAGCCAGACCTCGTCGCAGGTAAAGGCGAGGATCGGCGCGAAGAGCTTCGTAAGCGTATCGAGCGTCAGGTACAGCGCCGTCTGCGCGCTCCGGCGGGAGACGCTGTCCGCGCCGTCGCAGTAGAGGCGGTCCTTCACCACGTCGAGGTAGAACGTCGAGAGCACGCCGACGCAGAAATCGTTCACCGCGTGGGTGATGATGTGGAACTCGTAGTCGTCGTACGCGCGCGCAACCTTCTCCATCAGCTCATTCAGCTTGGCGATGAGCCAGCGGTCGAGCTCGGGCATCCCGGCGGGCTTGACCGCCTGCGTCTCGGGGTCGAAGTCCGCGAGGTTGTCGAGCATGAATTTGCAGGTGTTGCGGAACTTGAGATAGTTTTGCGAAAGCTGCTTGAAGATATTCTCGCCGCAGCGCACGTCGGCGTGGTAGTCGGCGCTCGCCGCCCAGAGGCGCAGCATATCCGCGCCGTAGCGGTTGAAGATGTCGTGCGGATCGACGCCGTTGCCGAGCGACTTGTGCATCGCCTTGCCCTGCTCGTCCACCGTCCAGCCGTGCGTGACGCACTGCCTGAACGGGGCGCCCTTGCCGAGCGCGCCCACGGCAGTCAGCAGGCTCGACTGGAACCAGCCGCGGTACTGGTCGAGCCCCTCAAGGTACATATCGGCGGGCCAGAAGCCCTGCTCCTTCTGCATAGACGCGAAGTGCGTGGAGCCGGAGTCGAACCAGCCGTCGAGCGTGTCCTCCTCCTTCGTGAACGGGCCCTTGCCGCCGCATTCGGGGCAGGCGAAGCCCGCGGGCAGGATGTCGGCGGCGTCGCGCTCGAACCACGCGTTCGAGCCCTCCTTCGCAAACAGCGCGGCGATCGCGTCGATGCTCTCCTCCGTGCAGATGGGCTTGCCGCAGTCGGGACAGTACACGACGGGGATCGGCAGCCCCCACTTGCGCTGGCGCGAGATGCACCAGTCGCTGCGCTCGAGGATCATCGACTTCATCCGGTCAACGCCCCACGCGGGCACCCAGCGCACGTCGTCCGCGGCGGCGCAGGCGTCCTCCTTGAACGCCTCGACCGAGCAGAACCACTGCGGCGTGGCGCGGAAGATGATGGGCCCCTTGCAGCGCCAGCAGTGGGGATAGGAGTGCACGATGTCCTCGCTCGCAAACAGCACGCCGCTCGCCTTCATGTCCGCCAAAATGACGGGGTTGGATTCCTCGGTGGTCATGCCGGCGTACTTGCCCGCGTAGTCGGTGTGTCGGCCGCGGTCGTCCACGGGAACGACCATGTCCATGCCGTAACGCTTGCAGGTCTCGTAGTCGTCCGCGCCGAAGCCCGGGGCGGTGTGCACGCAGCCCGTGCCGCTGTCCATCGTGACGTAGGGCGCGTTGACGAGGCGCGAAGTCTTGTCGAGGAACGGGTGCTTCGCGAGCATATTCTCGTAGAAGCTGCCCGCGTGCGTCTCGACGAGCTCGTAGTCCGCCACGCCGCCGATCTTCATGACCTTCCCGACCAGCGCCTCCGCGAGGACGTACAGCTCGCCGTTTGCCCTGTTGCGCACGATCGCGTAGCTCTCGTCGGGGTGCGTCGCGATGGCGAGGTTGCCCGGCAGCGTCCAGATCGTCGTCGTCCAGATGACGAACGAGAGCTTCGCACGGTCGAGGTGCGGCAGCTTGCCGAGGTCGTCGTGCAGCGGGAACTTGACGTACACCGTGGTCACGGGGTCGTCCTGATACTCGATCTCCGCCTCCGCGAGCGCGGTCTCGTCCTTCGGGCACCAGTAGACGGGCTTGAGCCCCTTGTAGATGTAGCGTTTGCGGAACATCGCGCCGAAGACCCTGACCTCCTCCGCCTCGAACGACGGGTCCATGGTCTTGTACGGGTGCTCCCAGTCCGCGACGACGCCCATGCGCCGGAAGCCCTCGCGCTGCACGTCGATGTAGTGGTCGGCGAACTCGTGGCAGGCGGAGCGGAACTCGGGCACGCTCATCGCCTTGCGGTTGAGCTTGTTCTTCTTGATGATGGCGCTTTCGATGGGCATCCCGTGGTTGTCCCAGCCGGGGATATAGGGCGTGTAGTGCCCGCGCATGGCGTGGGAGCGGATGATGAAGTCCTTGAGCGCCTTGTTCAGCGCGTGCCCCATGTGCAGGTCGCCGTTGGAGAACGGCGGCCCGTCGTGCAGCGAGAAGCGGGGCTTGCCCTCGTTCTTCTTCAGCAGCTCGCGATAGACGTCCAGCTCCGCCCAGCGTTTGAGCATCTCCGGCTCGCGCGTCGGCAGCCCCGCGCGCATCGGGAAGCCGGACTTCGGCATATTCAGCGTCTGTTTGTAGTCCATAGACAGTGTCTCCCGTGAAAAATTTGCATAACAACCACATATATTATTAGACGCCGCGTGATTTGTCAAGGAAAACAAGAGAGGGAGCGGGCTTTCGCCCGCTCCCTGCCGTCGGTCAACTGTCGATCGTCAGCCCCATTTCGCGCATCGCCGCGAGCGTCTCCGTCATCGACGGCTCGATCAGGAGATCGAAGCCGATCTGCACGCGCCCGCTTTCGTCCTCCGCGGGCACGGGGTCCGCGCTCCGCGCCGTGCCGAGGTAGTTCGCGTACAGCGCGACGGTGAGCGAGCTGCCGTCGCTCACGCCGAAGAGCGAGCCGACGACACGCCCCGCCTCCGCGTCGCGCACAGCCGCGTCAAAGATCGTCTGCGCCTCGGCGGGCGAGAGGTCGCGCTGCTGCTCGCCGCGGTACTCCGTGCCCGACCAAAGCGTGCGGCTGTAGTAGCCGCCGGTGAAGCGCAGGTCGGGAAGCGTGCGCGGGTCGTTCTCGGCGCTGTAGCCCCAGCGTCCGAGCGCGCGGTACAGCATGACGCTCGGGTCGTTGTAGAGCGCCGTCAGCGCCGCCGCGGGGGAGCTCGGGTCGCCCAGCTCGTTTTCGTAGAGCGTGAGGGGGTTATACCTGCGCCGGACGACGCCGCCGTTTTTGAGCTGATACGTCACGACGAAGTACCCGCCGACGATCCCATCGTCGTCGGGGACGTAGTCGCCGTTTGCCTGCTGGCGCTGCTTGTCGTTGATGACGGCGCGGTGCGCCGCGTCCGCCAGCAGGATGGCGTCGGGATCGTCCAGCGTGACGGAGCAGTGGGCACTGCCGCTGTAGATGCTCAGATCGATGCTGACGCGCGCCACGTCGTCGGCGTGGGGGATGTAGTGCTCGTAGCCCGTGAGATCGAAGGTCATCGCGCAGCCGAGCGCGACGAGCGACGCCATGACCGCGAGCGCGCCGCGCCAGCCGGAGCGCAGCACGCGGAAGCTCTTTTGCAGCAGCATCTCCGCGATGAAGTAGCCCAGCAGCCCCGCGAGCGCCATGCACGCGAGCGAGCCGACGAGCGAATACGCGCCGTTCGCGCGGTAGCGCCCGAAGAACAGGAAGTACACGAGCTGCCCGAGCGCCAGCGCCGCGCAGAAGGCGACGCCGTACTTGAACACGGGCTTCGCCCAGCCGATGGCGACGGTGTTGCCCGCCGCCTCGCTGTGCCGCCCGCGGTACGCGAGCAGCCCCAGCGCCGCGAGCGCGAGCCCCGCGGCGGCGTATATCCACAGCCAGCCGAGACCTTCCACGAGCAGCGTTCCGCCCCGCACGGCGACGCGGAGCGCGTAGAACATCTGCACGACGGGCGAGAGGGCGAGCAGCGCGGGCGTCTGCGTCTCCGCCCAGCCGTAGAGGAAGTTGCCCGCGAACGCGCGCACCAGCACCTCCACGCCGACCGCGACGACGTTCAGCACGCCGTAGAACACCGGCGCGGCGAGGATCTGCCCCGTGAAGATCATGCACAGCACGCCGAAGGAGTAGAAAAACAGCGTCGGCAGCGCGAGCGCGAGCAGCGCCAGCCCCATGACGCGCGCGTCGAACGCGCCGTGCGAGCCGAGCACCGCCGACGCGAGCGCCACAACGAGGAGCTGCGGCGCGAGCTGGCAGCTCAAGCCCGCGAGATAGTGCGTGAGGTACAGCGTCTCGCGCCGCGCGGGCAGGGCGTGCAGCCCGTTCGTCGCGCGCGGGCTGGTCAGGTACGCGAACATCGCCATCGCGAACAGGACGCCCATGATCAGCGCGCTGACGACGCCGCCCTGCACGGCGGTGGTCAGCATCTCGCGCCGCACGTTTTGCGCGCTCGGGAGCACGCGCTCGTAGCCGTACTCCGAGAGCAGACGGAGCGGCAGGAGCAGCAGCCAGAGCAGCGTATAGCCCGCTGTCAGGGGCCAGTACCGCCGATGGTCGTTCCAAAAGACCGTCGGGTTAAAGAAGGATGTCTTTGACCGCATAATCCGCGCCTCCCAACTCGTAGATGAAGATCTCCTCCAGCGTCAGCGGCACCGCCTCCATGAAGACGGGGCGGTACGCCGCGAGCCGCGCCTCGACCTCGTCGCGCGCGCCGCGGAAGATGACGGTGTGCACGCGCCCGACGGCGCTGCGGTGCAGCACGGTCAGCTCCGCCGGCAGCTCCGGCGCGTCGCCGTCGAAGACGAGCTGGAGCTTCACCGTGTTGTCCTGCAGCTCGGAAAGGCTCCGCTCGAGCAGCACCGTGCCCTTGTTCAGGATGCCCACATGGTCGCACACGTCCTCCAGCTCGCGCAGGTTGTGGGACGAGACGAGCACCGTCGTCCCGCGCTCCGCCACGTCCTGCATCACCAGTCCCCAGACCTGACGGCGCATGACGGGGTCGAGCCCGTCCACCGGCTCGTCGAGCAGCAGGTAGTCCGGCATACAGCACAGCGCGAGCCAGAACGCCGCCTGCTTCTGCATCCCCTTGCTCATGCGGCGGATGCTCTGGCGCTCGTCGAGCGCGAACACCGCCTTGAGCCGCTCGTAGCGCGCCGTGTCGAACCGCGGATAAAAGCCGCGGTAATAGTTCGCCATGTCCCGCAGGCTCGACTGCATGAAATAGTACCAGTCGTCGGGAATGGACGCGACGCGCGTCTTGACGGCGGGGGCCTCCCACACCGCGCGCCCGTCGATCTCCACCGCGCCGCCGTCGGGACGGTACACGCCGGTCAGACAGCGCAGCAGCGTGGTCTTGCCCGCGCCGTTCGGCCCCACCAGCCCGTAGATCGCGCCTTTCGGCACCGTCAGGCTCGCGCCCGCGAGGGCGCAAAAGCCGTCAAATCGCTTGACGAGGTCTTTTACTTCTATCATGGTTCCGTCTCCTCCTTACAAAGAGCCTCTATCTCGGTCTGGCGCACGCCCATCGCGCGCAGCTCCGCCACCGTCTCGCGCAGCCGCTCGGACAGCTCGCGCCGTCTCGCGTCGTCCTTTTCGCGCGCGCCGCACACCGCGAAGCTGCCCTTGCCCTGCACCGACACGGCGTAACCCTCCGCCTCCAGCTCGTTGTACGCGCGCTGGATGGTGTTGGGGTTGATGGCGAGCGCGCTCGCAAGCTGCCGCACGCTCGGCAGCTTCTCCCCGTCCGCGATGGCGCCGCTGACGATCAGCTTCCGCAGTCCGTCCTTCACCTGCTCGTAGATCGGGCGCGCGTCGCGGTAATTCAAGGTGATCAAGCGCGTCTCCTCCCTTCCGGCACAACTGTATTAACTGTTCTAGTACAGTTAGGATAGCTTTGGTTTTGGGATTTGTCAATAGGTTTTTTTCAAAAAACCGAAAATTTTTGGGAAAACGAACCGCGCGCTTGCTATTGACAAAAGGAGCGTTCTTTGATATGCTTTTATAGAAATTTTTGAAAATCACATTCAAAAATTCTGATAAAATCAGGAGGGAAACTATGGAATCGATCATCAAGCTCAACGACGCCGTCAACGGCTTCGTATGGGGGCCGATCATGCTGGCGCTGCTGGTGGGCACGGGCGTGTACCTCAGCATCGCCACAGGCTTCCCGCAGTTCGGGAAGTTCGGCTATATGTGGAAGAACACCATCGGCAAGATCTTCCAGAAGAGCGAAGCGGGCAAGGGCGAGATCACGCCCTTCCAGGCGGTGTCCACGGCGCTGGCGTCCACGGTCGGCACCGGCAACATCACCGGCGTCACGACGGCGATCCTCGTCGGCGGCCCCGGCGCGGTGTTCTGGATGTGGGTCTCGGCGATCTTCGGCATGGTCACCAAGTTCGGCGAGGTGACGCTGGCGGTCAAGTACCGCGAGCGCAACGACAAGGGCGACTGGGTCGGCGGCCCGATGTACTACATCAAAAACGGTCTGGGCAAGAAGTGGAAGTGGCTCGGCGCGGTGTTCTGCGTCTTCGGCGCGCTGGCGGCGCTGCTGGGCATCGGCAACATGACGCAGATCAACTCGATCGTCGGCTACATCAACCGCACGGCGCAGGCGTTCAACCCCGCGGCGGCGGACTCCGAATTCGTCATCAGCCTCGTCGCCGGCATCCTGATCGCGGCGTTCGTGGCGCTCGTCGTCATCGGCGGCGTCAAGCGCATCGGGCAGGTCACGGAGAAGCTCGTGCCGACGATGGCGGTCATCTACATCGTCTGCGCGCTGGCCGTCGTCATCGCGCACGCGAACCAGCTCGGCGGCACCTTTGCCGCGATCTTCACCGGCGCGTTCACCCCCTCCGCGGTCGCCGGCGGCGTCATCGGCGCGACCGTCCGCACCACCATCACCAAGGGCGTCGCCCGCGGCGTGTTCTCCAACGAGGCGGGCCTCGGCTCCGCGCCCATCGCCCACGCCTCCACCTCCGAGCGCGACCCCGTCAAGCAGGGGCTCTACGGCATCTTCGAGGTGTTCATGGACACCATCGTCATCTGCACGCTGACGGCGCTCGTCGTGCTGACCTCCGGCGCGGCGGACGGCAACTGGAACGACAGCAACCTCGCCATCGCGACCATGACCACCGGCTTCGCCTCGGTCTTCGGCGAGAAGCTCGGCTCCGTCATCCTGACGGTCGGCGCGCTGCTGTTCGCGACCTCGACGATCCTGGGCTGGTCGCTCTACGGCACGCGCTGCGTCGAGTATCTGTTCGGGCCGAAGTCCCGCCGCCCCTATCAGGTGGCGTTCTGCCTGCTGATCGTCGTCGGCGCGGTCGCCGAGCTCTCGGTCGTCTGGGACATCGCCGACACGCTCAACGGGCTCATGGCGATCCCGAACCTAATCGCGGTGCTGCTGCTCAGCCCCGTGGTCATCAAGCTCGCGAAGGAGCACTTCAAGGGGCTCAAGGGATAAGCGACAAATTTTTCTTGACCCCTCGGGAAAACTGTGGTAGGATAATCCAGCCCTTTGAACGGGCAGCGTTCCCCGGCTTCGTCTGCGGACAGTCCACCCGCTCCCTCACGCAGCCGGAGGAGAATTTCAGGAAAGGTGGAAACACACTATGATGCTCAAAGACCAGAAGACCTCCATCATCGAGGCGAACCGCACCCACGCGAACGACACCGGCTCCCCCGAGGTGCAGGTCGCGATCCTCACCGAGCGCATCAACCAGCTCACGGAGCACCTCAAGGTGCACCAGCACGACAACCACTCCCGCCGCGGGCTGTACAAGATGATCGGTAAGCGCCGGAGCCTGCTCGACTATCTCATGAAGAAGGACATCGAGCGTTACCGCGCGCTGATCGCCAAGCTCGGCATCCGTAAGTAAACAGCAAACAGGGTGGCGGAGAGTCCCTCCGCCGCCCTGTTGCCCGTTATCGCCATATTTCGCGGCTGCCGCGTATGCGGCGAGCGAAATGGCATGAAATCCGATATTAATGCGCGAAGCGCAGTAATATTTGCCGCAAGCGCCGTCTTTTGTGTTTGGAAATGCGTCCGAAGCCTCGGGCTTGTTTTCAAATGCGAAAGCGCGCTTGCGAGCCTGCACAAAGGAGCGATACCATGTCAACCATCATCACCAAGCGCCAATTCCCCAACTACCGCAAATATGAGCTCGATCTCGCGGGGCGTCCGCTGTTCCTCGAGGTCGGCAAGCTCGCCGAGCTCGCCAACGCCGCCGTCATGGTCGGCTACGGCGACACGCGCGTGCTGGTGTGCGTCACCGCCGCGCCGCGCCCGCGCGACGGCGTGGACTTCTTCCCCATGTCCGTCGATTTCGAGGAGAAGCTCTATTCCGTCGGGCGCATCCCCGGCAGCTTCAACCGCCGCGAGGGCCGTCCGGGCGAGAAGGGCATCCTCACCAGCCGCGTCATCGACCGCCCCATCCGCCCGCTGTTCCCGCACGACTTCCGCAACGACGTGAGCATCATGGCGACGGTCATGAGCGTCGATCACGACTGCTCGCCCGAGGTCGCGGCGCTCATCGGCGCGAGCGCGGCGCTTGCCATCTCCGACATCCCGTGGAACGGGCCCATCGGCGCGCTGAAGGTCGGGCTCGTGGACGGGCAGCTCGTGCTCAACCCCACGAGCGAGCAGCGCAAGGTCTCTGACCTCGACGTGACCGTGGTCTCCACGGGCGAGAAGGTCGTGATGATCGAAGCCGGTGCGAACGAGGTGCCGAACGACAAAATGCTCGCCGCGATCAAGCTCGCGCACGAGGAGAACCAGAAGCAGGTGGCCCTCATCAACCAAATGGTCGCCGAGATCGGCAAGCCCAAGTTCGACTATCCCCACGCGGATTTCGACGACGCGCTGTTCGAGAAGATCTGCGCCGACTTCATGGACGAGGCGAAGGCGGCGATGGACACCGACGACAAGAACGTCCGCGAGGCGCGCTGGAACGAGATGATCGAGCACTGGCACGAGAAGTATCTCGCCGAGCACGAGAACATGGATCAGTACCTCGAGGAGATCACCTACAAGCTGCAAAAGAAGATCGTCAAGGCGTGGCTGCTCGAGGGGCACCGCGTGGACGGGCGGCAGAAGAACGAGATCCGCCCGCTTGGCGCGGAGGTCGGCGTGCTGCCCCGCGCGCACGGCTCGGGCCTGTTCACCCGCGGGCAGACGCAGGTGCTCTCCGTCTGCACGCTCGACACGCTCTCGGCGAACCAGAAGCTCGACACCATTTGGGAAGAGACCGAGAAGCGCTATATGCACCACTACAACTTCCCCGGCTACAGCGTCGGCGAGGCGAAGCCCGCCCGCAGCCCGGGCAGGCGCGAGATCGGTCACGGCGCGCTCGCCGAGCGCGCGCTGCTGCCCGTCATCCCGTCCGAGGAGGAGTTCCCCTACGCGATCCGCGTCGT
>JAFSZQ010000133.1 GCA_017458885.1 Oscillospiraceae bacterium | reverse complement strand
GCGACTTGGCTACGCCATCGCGCCCAAGGAGATGATGGACCGCGTCAAGCAGTACCACGACTTCAACACCGTCGGCGCGGCGTCGCCGCTGATGGAGGCGGCGATCGCGGGGCTGGAGATGCCGGAGAGCTACTACGTCGAGTTCCAGGCGCACTACGCGCACATGAAAAAGCTGTTCACCGACGGGCTCCGCAGCCTCGGCATCCCGTTCACCGACCCGCAGGGCACCTATTTCACGCTCGTGGACATCGGGCCGTACATGAAAAAGGGACAGACCGACGTGGAATTCTGCGAGGAGATGGCGGTCAAGGTCGGCGTCGCCTGCGTGCCAGGCACGTCGTTCTTCAGGGAGAACGTGCAGAACATCGTCCGCGTCCACTTTGCCAAGAAGGATGAGACGCTGCTCGAGGCGCTCAACCGCCTCGAAGGGCTGAAGGAAAAAATGGCGTGAGCGAAGCATTGACAGCCGCCGGCAGCGCCATTCTGGAGCTGCGGGACATCACGAAGAGCTTTGACGGCGCGCGGGTGCTGCGCGGGATCAGCCTTTCCGTACGGGAGGGCGAGTTCGTCACGCTGCTCGGCGCGTCCGGCTGCGGCAAGACGACGATCCTGCGCATCATCGCGGGACTGGAGACGCCGGACGGCGGGGAGGTGCTGCTCGAGGGGCGCGACGTGGTGCGCGAGCCGCCGGAGAAGCGGAACGTCAACACCGTGTTCCAGAGCTACGCGCTCTTCCCGCACATGACGGTGCGCCAGAACGTCGCCTACGCGCTCAAGATACGCGGCGCGGACAAGGGCGAAACGGAACGCCGCGTCCGCGACGCGCTCGCCATGGTGCAGATGGAGGGCAGCGAGAAAAAAACGCCCGCCCAGCTCTCCGGCGGGCAGCGCCAGCGCGTCGCCATTGCGCGCGCGCTCATCAACCGCCCGAAAGTACTTTTACTTGACGAACCGCTCGGCGCGCTGGATCTCCAGCTCCGCCGCCAGATGCAGTACGAGCTCAAGAAGCTCCAGCGCCAGCTCGGCACGACGTTTATCTACGTCACCCACGATCAGGAGGAAGCGATCAATCTATCCGACCGCATCGTGGTGCTGCGGGACGGGCGCATCGAGCAGCAGGGCGCGCCGAACGAGATCTACGACCGCCCGCGCACGAGCTACGCGGCGCGGTTCGTCGGCAGCGCCAACGTGCTGCATGGCACGGCGGTGCGCGTTGAGGGCGGCGCGGTGCTGCTCGAAAACGGCGGCGGCGCGATGCGCGCACGGTGGGACGGCCTGCCCGTCGAGACGGGCGAGGCGCTGACGCTCGCCGTGCGCGGGGAGAACGTCGAGATCAGCCGCGAGGCGTCGGACGTGTGTCTGCGCGGCGTCGTGGAGGCGAACACCTTCGCCGGCGGGATGCTGCGCATCCCCGTGCGGCTCAACGACGGCGCGGAGGTCGTCATCACGCGGCAGGGCATCCACTTCGACTTCGCCGCGGGCGAGACCGTGTACCTCCGTTGGCACGCGGACGCGGCGGTGCTCGTGGACAGGGAGGAAGCGGTATGAAGCGCGGCCGCATTTGGCTCTGCGCCGCGCCGCTCTACGCCTTCACGCTGGTGTTCGTGCTCGGCCCCGCGCTCTATCTGGTGGCGCTGAGCTTCGCGCAAAACACGGCGGGCACGGGCTTCTGCTGGGCATTCACGCTGGAGAATTTCGCCCGTATGCGCGACCCCATCTATCTCAAGTGCTTCCGCGAGTCGTTCCGGCTCGCGTTGTCCACCACGGTGCTGAACGTGCTGCTCGGCTATCCGTTCGGCTATTTCATGGGGCGGCTCGGCGCGAGAGGGAAGCGGCTGCTGACGTTCCTGATCATGGCGCCGTTCTGGACGAGCTCGCTCATCCGGCTCTACGGCTGGATCATCCTTTTGCAGGTCAAGGGCGTGTTCAACCGCGTCCTGCTGTGGCTCGGCGTCGTCGACGAGCCGCTGAAGATACTCTACAGCTATCCCGCCGTGTTGATCGGCATGGTCTACGCGCTGCTGCCGTTCATGATCCTCGCGGTCTACACGAGCGTGGAGAAGCTGGACTGGACGCTCGTGGAGGCGGCGCGCGACCTCGGCGCGTCGCGCGTCAAGGCGTTTTGCACCGTCACGCTGCGGCTGACGCTGCCCGGGCTGATGAGCGGCGTGGTGCTGACGTTCGTGCCCTCGATGGGGCTGTTCTTCATCGCGGACATCCTCGGCGGCAACAAGATCGTGCTCGTCGGCAGCCTCATCCAAGACCAGATGACCCGCGGCGGCAACCAGCCCTTCGCGGCGGCGCTGGCGCTGGTGCTCGCCGCCATGACGACGCTGATGCTCTGGCTGTACCGGCGTCTCACGGGCACGAGCGAGCTGGAGGGGGTGGTGTGATGAAGAAGGTCGGCGCGCTGCCAAAGCTCTATCTTGCGCTCGTGCTGCTCGTGACCTACCTGCCGATCGCGGTGGTGATCGTGTTCTCGTTCAACGACGCCAAGCTGCCCGTTTCGTGGACGGGCTTCTCGTGGCGCTGGTACGAGGCGCTGCTGCGCGACGCGGCGCTGATGGAGGCGCTGCGCAACAGCCTGCTCCTCGGCGCCGCGAGCAGCGCGTTCGCCGCGGTCATCGGCACGCTCGGCGCGATCGGCATGGCGCGGGCGCACTACAAGACCAAGGGCATGATGGAGTACCTCTCCACGCTGCCCATCATGCTGCCGGAGATCATCCTCGGCATGGTGTTCATGGCGTTTTTCGCGCTGCTGCGTCTGCCGTTCGGCTGGACGACGCTGATCATCGCGCACACGTCGTTCTGCATCCCGTATGTGTTCCTGATGGTCAAGGCGCGGCTCGTCGGCATCGACAAGTCCATTGAGGAGGCGGCGCGCGATCTCGGCGCGTCGCCCGCGCGGACGTTCTTCGACGTCACGCTGCCGCTGATCCTGCCAGCCGTGCTCTCGGGCTGCATCCTGTCGTTCGCCATGAGCTTTGACGACGTGGTCATCAGCATCTTCGTGAGCAGCCCCACGGTCTCGACATTGCCCATCAAGGTCTACACGCAGATGCGCACCGGCGTCACGCCGGAGATCAACGCGCTGTGTACCCTCATCCTCATCGCGGTCGTCCTGATCCTGCTCGTCTCCGCCGCGCTGCGGCGGAAGAGCGCCTCGGACGGGAAACAATAAGCATTGCAAAGGAGAACTATAACATGATCAAAAAACTGTTTGCGCCGCTCTGCGCCGCCCTGCTGCTGCTCGGTATGCTCGCCGGCTGCGCGGGGAAGCAGGAGACGTCCGGCGAGCTGGTGCTCTACACCTGGGAGGGTATGTTCCCCCAGGAGGTGCTCGACGGCTTCACGGAGCGCACCGGCACGAAGATCGTCTACTCGAACTTCGACTACGACGAGACGATGCTCGAAAAGCTGACCGCGGCGAACGGCGGCGACTACGACGTCGTCATCGCGGACGACTATATCATCGAGCAGGCGGTGCGCTCGGGGCTGGTCGCCGCGCTCGACAAGAGCGCCATCCCCAACTTCGGCAACATCAACCCGCTCTATCAGGGGCAGTTCTACGACCCCGACGACGCCTACACCGTGCCCTACGGCGCGGGCATCCCGCTGATCGTCTACGACCCCGCCGCGACGGGCTTTGAGATCACGCGCTACGAAGACCTCTGGAATCCCGCGCTGCGGGACGCCGTCGCCATCACCGCGAACTACCGCGTCATCAACGGCATCACGCTGCTCTCGATGGGCGAGAGCATGAACACGGAGGACTTGGACGTCATCGCGCAGGCGGGCGAGAAGCTGCTCGACCTCGCGCCGAACATCCGCCTCAGTCAGGACGACAACACGCAGGACGCGCTGCTCAATGGCGAGGCGTCCGCCGCGTTCCTCTACACCTCGCAGGTCACGCAGGTGCTGGCGGCGGACCCCAGCCTCGAGGTCGTCTATCCCGCCGAGGGGCTGGGCTTCGGCATCATGGCGGCGTTCGTGCCGGTCAACGCGCCGAACGCATCGGCGGCGCACGCATTTTTGAACTATCTGCTCGAGCCGGAGGTCAGCAAGGCGTGCTTCGAGTGGCTCGGCTACTACAACACCAACGGCGCGGCGGACGACATCGTCGACCCGCAGCTCGTCGTGCCCGCGTCCGTCACCTCCGGCGAGATCATCCAGAACGTCTCCGAGGCGGCGAACGACGCCTACAACCGCAACTGGACGGCGTTCAAGGCAGCCTGCGGACAATAACAAAAAACGCCCCGAGAGGGGCGTTTTTTGTTATCGGTCGAAGCTGGGGTTCATATAGTAGACGTTCTTCTCGTTCATCTTCTCCTTCGCGAGGCGCAGCCCCTCGCCGAATCGCTGGAAGTGCACGATCTCGCGGGCGCGCAGGAACTTGATGACGTCGTTCACGTCGGGGTCGTCGGACAGGCGCAGGATGTTGTCGTAGGTCACGCGCGCTTTCTGCTCCGCGGCGAGGTCTTCGGTGAGGTCGGCGATGGTGTCGCCCTTGACCGCCATGCTCGCCGCGCTCCACGGGAAACCGGAGGCGGCGGTGGGGTAGACGCCCGCCGTGTGGTCGACGAAGTAGGCGTCGAAGCCCGCGGTCTTGATCTGCTCCTCGGAAAGGTCGCGCGTGAGCTGGTGGATGATCGTGCCGACCATCTCGAGATGCCCGAGCTCCTCGGTGCCGATGTCGGTCAGCAGCCCCTTCAGCTCCGCGTAGGGCATCGAGAACCGCTGGCTCAGGTAGCGCATCGACGCGCCCAGCTCGCCGTCAGGACCGCCGTACTGGCTGATGATGACCGCCGCCAGCTTCGGGTTCGGCGTCGCGATCCGGACGGGGTACTGCAGTTTCTTCTCATAGACAAACATCAGGCGTTCCCCTCCATATCCCACGGCCACGGGTCGTTCAGCCATTGGAAGCTCCCGGGCGTCAAATCGGTCATCGTCAGCGGGCCGTACTGCTGAACGTACTTCTCGCGACCCTGCTGACCCAAGCGGATATAAGACCAGTAAAGGTCAAGTGCTTCACTGTCATCCTTGTGTGTCGTCAGGTACAGCCCCAGCTCCTGAATGGCGAAATCCAGCGCCATCAGCTCCGTCAGCGCCGTCGGCGCGGCGGGGAAGCGGGAGCGCATCTCCTTATGGAACGGCAGGTTCAGCCCCGGGAACAGCGTTCCGGCGCGCATCGCGTCGTCGTTCGAGTAGCGCGGGGGATCGTTCTCCTGCATCGGTATATAGGGAAAGGCGAGCGGCGCGCAGGGGCAGGGCAGGGTGCCCTCTCCCGTGCCGCAGACCGCGCGCGGAGCCGCGTTCTGCGCTTCCTGTGCTTGCGCGGCGGACGCGGCGGCGCTTGCGGCGCTCGCCCGTTTGGCAGCTTCCACGGTATGATTCCTCCTTGTTGTTCTTCGAGCCTTCGCTCAACCCATACTATGCGCGGCGGGAAAAGGGGTGCGGATCGCCGCGCGGCGCAAAAAAACAGCGGCGGGGCTTTTCTTTTCGCTCCGCCGCTGGTATAATCGGCATATCGGACGTGATCCCACGCATAGGCTCGGTTTCGGGGGTGGGGTCTTGTTTTTCGTGATCAAACGCCGCGCGCTACTGCTGTTCGGGCTGGCGCTCGTCTTTTCGCTCGGCGCGGCGCTGTACGCCGCGCGTCCTGCGTCGCTGCCCGCGTCCGGCTCGGCGGAGCGGGGCAGGGCGACCTACGTCCTTGACGCCGGACACGGCGGGGAGGATGGCGGCGCGGTCTCGGCAAGCGGCGTCAAGGAGAGCGACGTCAACCTTGCCGTCACGCGCGAGCTGGACGCGCTGCTGCGCTTTCTCGGGCACGACACCGTGCTCACGCGCAAGGGCGACGTGTCCATCCACTCCGGCGGCGCGGAGACGCTGCGGCAGAAGAAGGTCTCCGACCTCAAGAACCGCGTCGCGCTCGTGAACGCGACCGACGGCGCGGTGCTCGTGAGCATCCACCAGAACAGCCTGCCGTCGGTTCCGAGCGTCCACGGCGCGCAGGTGTTCTACGGCGCGGCGGAGCCGAGCGCGGCGCTGGCGCTGTCCGTACAGGCGGCTCTGAACGAGGGCGTCAACGCCGACAACGCGAAGCACGAAAAACAGATCGATCCGTCCATCTACCTGATGAAAAACGCCGCCTGCCCCGCGATCCTGATCGAATGCGGCTTTCTCTCGAACGCCGCGGAGACGGCGCGCCTGCAGGAACCGGACTACCAAAAGACGCTTGCCGTCGCCATCGCGGCGGGGCTGCTGAACACGGAGGAAACGCCATGAAAGCGAAAACGAGCGTATTCTACTGCACCGAATGCGGGAACGAGACCTCGAAGTGGGCGGGGCGCTGCCCCGTCTGCGGCGCGTGGAACTCGATCGTCGAGCAAGCCGCGCCCAAGACTGCGAACGCGCCGAAGGGCAGGGGAGCGCCGCGCGCAAAGGCGCGTCCCATCAACGACCTCGGCGCGGCGGAGGAGGAGCTGCGCGTCCCGACCGGCATGGGGGAGCTCGACCGCGTGCTCGGCGGCGGCGCGGTCAAGGGCTCGCTGGTGCTGGTCGGCGGCGCGCCCGGCATCGGCAAGTCCACGCTGATGCTGCAGATCTGCGGCAAGCTCTGCGAAACGAACAAGGTGCTCTATGTATCGGGCGAGGAGTCGCCGCACCAGCTTAAAATGCGCGCAAAGCGCCTGAACGTCGAAAGTGACAAGCTGTATACCTTGTCAGAAACCTGCCTCGGCGACGTGCTGGAGAGCGTGCGCGAGGAGCAGCCGGACGTGCTGATCGTCGACTCGATCCAGACGCTCTACAACGAGGACTTGGACTCGCCGGCGGGCAGCGTGGGGCAGGTGAAGGACTGCACGATGGCGCTGATGCAGCTCGCAAAGGGGCAGGGGATCACGGTGTTCGTCATCGGGCACGTCAACAAGGAGGGCTCCATCGCGGGGCCGAAGGTGCTCGAGCACATGGTGGACTGCGTGCTGTACTTCGAGGGCGACCGCAACATGGCGTACCGCATCCTGCGCGCGGCGAAGAACCGCTTTGGCGCGACGAACGAGATCGGCGTCTTTGAGATGCGCGGCGTTGGGCTGGTCGAGGTGCCGAACCCCTCGGAGCTGCTGCTCTCGGGGCGCCCCGAGGACGCGCCGGGCACCTGCGTGACCTGCGCGATGGAGGGTGCGCGTCCGGTGCTCGCGGAGATCCAGGCGCTGCTCGCGCCCGCGGCGCAGAACGTGCCGCGCCGCACGAGCAACGGATTCGACTACAACCGCGCGGCGATGCTGCTGGCGGTGCTGGAAAAGCGCGGGGCGCTCAAGGTCTCCGCCTGCGACGCGTTTTTGAACGTCATCGGCGGGCTGACGCTGGACGAGCCGGCAGCCGACCTCGCCGCGATCCTCGCGCTCGCGTCGAGCTATCTGGACAAGCCCATCGGCAAGAGCGTCGCGGCGATCGGGGAGGTCGGGCTGACAGGGGAGGTGCGCGGCGTCAGCCACCTCGCGCAGCGGCTCGCCGAGGTGCGGCGGCTCGGCTTTGAGCGATGCTTCGTTCCGAAGCGCCACGCGGAGCGGCTGGAGGTCGTCAAAGGTCTGACACTGATTCCGGTATCGAATATCGCTGATGCGCTCCGTGAAATTGCGCGCTCTTGAGCACGCTGTTGCGCGGGACGTAGTGCAGGCAGCCGTTGTCGTTGTCCGTCGCGGCGTTGGTCGCGGCGGCGGCGTGGTTGAGGCTGCACAGACCGTCGTTTTGGTAGCGGCAGTTCGCGCTGCACGGGATATAACTCATACAAATCGCTCCTTTCGCGGCGTTAGTTTTGACCGGAGCGGCGAAAATTATAGCGAGGGGAGCGAAGCTCGGTGTGAAAAAACCGACATGGTTAATTGAACAAAATAAAAACTTTGTTGAAAATAGGGGATTGATTTTTGACAGAAGAGCGGCTACAATAGAAATCAGGAGTTGGTTTTATGAACGATTACCGCACCGAGGCGCCGCCGATCCTGCGCGACTTCCTCTCGTACCACGAGACCATCAAGGCGCACTCCCAGCGCACGGTGGATGAATATTTCCTTGACCTGCGGAACTTTTTCCGCTATCTCAAGCAGACGCGCGACCCATCGCTCAAGGGCTGCGAGCTGAATGAGATCGACATCATGGACGTCGATCTGGATTTCGTGCGCTCCGTCACGCTGACCGACGTGTACGGCTACATGACCTATTTGAGCCGCGACCGCGCGCTGCATCCGAACAGCCGCAATTCCGACTACGGGCTGAACGCCGCGTCCAGAGCGCGCAAAATATCCACGATACGCTCCTTTTACGGCTATTTGACGAACAAAGCGCACCTCATTGAACAAAATCCTGTCAAGGACATGGACTCGCCCAAGCTCAAAAAGACGCTGCCCAAATACCTGACGCTGGACGAGAGCGTGCAGCTCCTCGACTCCGTGGACGGTCAGAACCGCGCGCGGGATTACGCGATACTGACGCTGTTTTTGAACTGCGGGCTGCGCATCTCGGAGCTGTGCGGGCTGGATTTACAAGATATTCAGGGCGAGGCGCTGCGTGTGCTCGGCAAAGGCAACAAGGTGCGCGTCGTATATCTCAACGAGGCGTGCCTCGACGCGCTGCGCGCCTACCTTGCCGAGCGCCGCCCCATCACGGGACGCGACCGGAACGCGCTGTTTTTGTCGAGCCGCAATGAGCGCGTCAGCCGCTCGACCGTTCACGCGCTGGTCAAAAAGCGTCTCTCCGCCGCCGGACTGGACGCGGCGCAGTACTCGTCCCACAAGCTGCGCCACACCGCCGCGACGCTGATGCTGCAAAACGGCGTGGACGTGCGCGCCGTGCAGGAGGTGCTGGGCCACGAGCATCTGAACACGACGGAGATCTACACCCATGTCGACAACGAGATGCTCCGCACGGCGGCGAAGGCAAACCCGCTGGCAAAGGTCAAGAAGGAGCCGCGTTGAGCGGCTCCTTCTTGATTTATCATTATAAAATAATGCAGATCAGTCCCCCGCTGCCCTCGTTGATGATGCGCTCGAGCGTCTCGCGGAGCTTTTTGCGCGCGTCATCCGGCATATGCTTGAGCTTCGCCTGCAAGTCCTCGTTGACGATCTCGTGGAAGCTCCTGCCGAAGATGTTGGACTGCCAGATCTTGGTCGTGTCCCCTTCAAATTCCTGCAAGAGATAGTTGACCATGTCCTCGGACTGCTTCTCGTTGCCGACGATGGGCGAAACGGTGGTCTCGATGTCGGCGCGGATCATGTGGATGCTCGGCGCGCTCGCCTTGAGCCGGACGCCGTAGCGCCCGCCCTGCTTCATGATCTCCGGCTCCTCAAGGTCGAGCTCGTCGACGCTCGGCACCACGATGCCATAGCCGGTCTCCCGCGCGTCCTTGACCGCCTGCGCGACCTTGTCGTACTCCGCCTTGACGGTCGAAAGCTCCGTGAGCAGCGACATGAGGTCGCCGTCGTCGCCGACCGAGAAGCCAGACTGCTCGCTGATCGTCTGATAAAACAGCGCGCGCGGGAGCTGTAATTCGGCGTTCGCGACGCCCGTGCCGAGCTGGATGGACGTGATGTTCGCCGCGCTGACGCCGTCGTAAGCGCCCATGGCGGCAACGGCGTCCGGCACCTGCCGGATGCGGCGCAGGCCCTGCGCGCTCTCGCGGATCGACCGATACAGCCCGCACTTGATGGGATGTCCGGCGTCGAGCGCCTGCACCCACGACGGGATGGCGAGGTCGAGCTCCGCGAGCGGGAATTCGTAGAGGATCGCCTTCAGGATCTCCTCCACCGCCGCGTCGTCGAGCAGCAGGCAGTTGACGGGCAGGCACGTCACGCCGTAGGCCGCGGCGATGTCGTCCGCCAGCGCGCGCACGCGCTCGGACGAGGGATCGGCGGCGTTGAGCAGGACGAGGAACGGCTTGCCGATCTCCTGCAATTCCCGAATGACGCGCCCCTCCGCCTCGACGTACGCCTCGCGCGGGATGTCGGTGATGCTGCCGTCGGTCGTGACGACGACGCCGATGGTCGAGTGCTCGCGGATAACGCGGCCCGTGCCGAGCTCCGCCGCCTGCGCCATCGAGACCTCCTGCTCGCTCCACGGCGTCGAGACCATGCGCGGCGCGTCGCCGTCGGCGTCGCCCGTCGCGCCGGGCACCATGTAGCCCACGCAGTCGATCAGCCGCACGGAGCAGCCCGCGCCGTCGCCGAGCGAGATGTCGACCGCTTCCTCCGGCACGAATTTCGGCTCCGCCGTCATGACCATGCGCCCCGAGCCGCTTTGCGGCAACTCGTCCTTCGCGCGCTCGCGGCGGTAGGGGTCGTCGATGTTCGGGATGACCTGCGTCTCCATGAACCGCTTGATGAACGTGGATTTACCCGCGCGGACGGGACCGACCACGCCGACGTAGATGTCCCCCGCCGTGCGCGTGGCGATGTCCTGATAGATTTGAGAATTGTTGTTCGTCATCATCTTCCCCTCCCTTCAGCGTCCGCGCGGAATGAGCAGCATCTGCCCCGCCTCGAGGCTTTCCGTCAGCTCGTTCGCCGCGAGGATGCTCTCCGCGGTCGTGCGGTACTGCTTGGCGACGTCCCAGAGCGTCTCGCCCTCCTCAATCGCGCGCAGCACCAGCGCGGGCGCGTCCGCGTCCGGCTCGGCACGCTCCGCGCTCAGGCTCGTAAGACACGCGCACTGCGGCGTTTCGGCGGAGACGAGCGTGAATTCCGCGGGAAAGCGCAGCTCGACGCCGCCGGCGTTGACGTTTGCCGTGACGTCGCCGGCGCAGACGGTCTCGAGGCTCGCGCGCGCCGCGCCGCTCACCTTTGCCTCCGCCGTGATCTCGATGCGGCGCTGGAGGGACAGCGGCGTGTCCGCCTCGTCGAGGTACAGCAGCGACAGCGCCGCCGCCGCGCGCAGCGTCGCCGTATCGCCGTCCTGCCGCACGCTCGCGCTGCCGAAGCACACGTCGGCGGAGAGGACGCATTTGACCGCCGTGCCGGTGTCGAGCTGCTCGCGCACGCTCTGCGTGACGGTCGTGACCTCCGGCGCCTGCCGCAGCTCCACGGTCTCGAGCTTCGCGTCGAGGTCATAGGCGGTGCTGTAGAGGTCGGTGATGCAGCTCACGCGCGCCGTGCCACTGACGGTGAGGAACGCGCGGAGAAACAGCTTGACCGTGACCGCGCGCCCGTCCTCCCCGCTATGTATCTCGCTCTCGGAGAGCCCCAGCGCGACGGCGACGCTCCCCTCCCCGTCCGTCTGCGCGTCGCTGTCAAATATCTGCGAAAAGGGCAGTTCCTCCGCGTAGGAGCAGAGCTTGCCGCTCTCCGCCGCCGCGTACAGCAGCGACAGGCACGCGACGCCCTTGAGCACGATCTTGCCGCCGAGCAGCTTCGCCTCCGTCACGCGGAGCTTCACGCGCTCGCACAGCAGCTCGCCGATGGGCTCGCGTCCGCCCGGGAGCGTCAGCTCGTCGGAAAACGCGAATTCGCGCTCGCCCACGCCGCGGATCAGGGACGCATCGTAGGTCTCGCAGAGCGTCTGGATGGCGTACTGCTCCTGTTCGGCGATCTCGCCGCAGGTCGTGATCGCCGCGCGGCAGTAGGGCGTGATCTTCCAGTCAACGACGAAGCGCGTGAACAGCTTGCGCGGGTTCAGCAGCCGCGCCTCCACGCTGCAAACGCTCCCCTCCGCGCAGGCGTCCGCGCAGCCGTCGGGCAGCTCGGCGCGGTGCTCGAACGGTACGGCGTAGGTCAGCGAACGCAGTCCCGCCGCGTCCTCCGCGAGGTACAGCAGCGTCAGCCTGACCGCCCCCGACGCGATCAGCGCGCCGTCCGTGACCGCGAGCGAGCGCGTCAGCAGGCACGCGCTCACGTCCACGATGCGCCCGACGTCCGGGCTGTGATCCGGCACGATGGTCTCCGCCGTCTCCTCGCGCTCAAGCGTGACGGGCGCGAGCGCGCGAAAACACTCGAAGGTCTCCTTTTGCAGTTCCAATTCCATGGTACTCGTCTCCTTTGGCGTAGCGTTGCTCCACTCTATGCCGAGACAAGTCTGTTTATTCTACTTTCGTTCGTCCCTGATCCCGAATAAGCGGCGCAGCAGTCCGCTGATCGCCTTGGGCGACTGCCAGACGACGATCTTCATGCCCTCACCTCCCTACAGCTTTTTGATGAGCCCAACGCCGCAAAAAATGAGCAGGAGCGCGACGAGGAACATCAAAAAGCCCACGGGAAAGATCGCCGTGATCAGGATCGCGGCGCCCAGCGCCAGCGCGCAGACCCCGATCAGCTTCCACGTCCTCCAGCACATAACGAGCCTCGCCCCTCCCCAGTTTTGTGACGCTCCATTCTATGAAGCGCGGCGGCAGGCGGTCACGACAAAAAAGAGACGGCGAGCGCCGTCTCTTTTCAGGTATTCCATTCCTTCAGGTCCTTCAGTTCCCCGTAGAGCCGCACATAGCTCTCGTGCCGCCCCTTGACGAGCTTTCCCTCCCGCACGGCGGCAAGCACCGCGCAGCCCTGCTCCTTCGTGTGGCTGCACCCGACGAAGCGGCAGGCGCCGAGATAGGGCGCGAAGTCGGGAAACGCCTCCGGCAGACGCGCCTTGAGCTCGAGCCCCAGACCCTCCGCGTCGAAGGACGAGAAGCCCGGCGTGTCGATGATCTCCGCGCCGTCCGCCGTGCGGTACAGCTCGACGTGCCGCGTCGTGTGCTTGCCGCGCCGGAGCGCCTGGCTGACCTCGGCGGTCTTGAGCCGGAAGCGCGGGTCGAGCGCGTTGAGGATGCTCGACTTGCCGACGCCGGAATTCCCTGTAAAGGCATTTAGCTTGCCGGATATTGCGGCTTTCAGGCTTTCCAGCCCCTCGCCGGTCTCCGCGCTCACGCGCGCGACGCCGTAGCCCGCGCGGGCGTAGTAGTCGCACAGCGCGTCGCCCGAGGCGAGGTCGCACTTGTTGACGCAGATCAGCACGTCGCAGCCCTTGAGCGCCGCGATGGCGGTCATGCGGTCGATGACGTAGGGCTCCGCGCGCGGGATCGCCTCGGAGACGACGATGACGAGCTGGTCGATGTTCGCCACGGCGGGGCGCTCAAAGGCGTTGCGCCGCGGCAGCACCGCCTCGACGACGCCCTCCCCGCCGCCGAGCGCCGTATACTCCACGCGGTCGCCCACGAGCGGGGACACGCCCGCCTTGCGGAGCTTGCCCCGCGCCTTGCAGGCGAGCTGCTCCGCGCCGGTATCGACGTAGTAAAAGCCGCTGAGCGCCTTGAAAATGCGTCCCGTCACGCGCCCGCCTCCGTATCGTCCGACGCGGGGCCGAGGCTCACGACCAGCTTGATCGAGCTGCCCTGCTCGACCTTCGTGGTCGCGGGGATGCTCTGGCTGATGACGTGGTCGGCGGGCACCGTGTCGTCGTTCGCGTACTCGATGAGGCACACCAGCCCCAGATCGCTGACGATCTGCTGCGCCTGTTCGAGCGGGATGTTGGTCAGCGTCGTGACGGTCGCCGTCGGGGTCTCGGGGCCCTTGCTGATGACGAGCATCACCACGTCGCCGTCGCGCAGGGTCTCGCCCTCGGCGGGATTGCTGCGGATGACGTAGCCCGCGGAGACGTCGTCGCTGTACTCCTCGAGGGAGGAGTTGACCTCCAGATTGAGCCCCAGCTCGCGCAGCAGGATCTTCGCGGCGCGGTGCTCCTGATTGACCACGTTCGGCATCACGCCGGACTTGACGCCCGTGCTGACGAAGACGGAGATCTCGCGGTTCTCGCGCACCATCCTGCCCGCGGCGGGCGACTGCTCGATGATCTGCCCCGCCTCGTACTCCTCGCTGGCGCGCGCGCCGACGGGGACGATGGTGAACACGCCCGCGATCCCCTCCTCCGCCTCCGCCTGCTCGACGGTCTTGCCGATGAGGTTCGGCACGAGGAAGTCCGTCTGCGCCGGCTCGACGTTCTCAAAGCTGCCCCAAATGAGCCGCCAGAGCCCGAAGAGCGACGCGGCGCAGACCGCGATGATCGCGGCGATGAGGATCGCCTTCGGCAGGGTGGGCGCGGCAGTCTCCTTGCGCTGCTCCTCCTCGTGCCGGAGGCGGGACGTGACCTCCTTCACGCCGGGCAGGTGCTGCGTCGGCTCGTCCGTCGCCTTCTCGTGCAGCTCCTCGATGGTGAAATTGAGCGTCGTGTCGGGGTTCTTGCGGAACTCCTCCAGATCGGCGATCATCGCGTCCGCCGTCGGATAGCGTTTGTCGATGTCGGACGCCATCGCCTTCATGCAGATCTTCTCCAGCGCCTCGGGCACGGTCGGGTCGATCTCGCAGGGCGAGAGCGGCACGGAGCTCAGGTGCTGCAGCGCGACGGACACCGCGCTGTCGCCCTCGAACGGCAGCCGGTTCGTGAGCATCTCGTAGAGCACGACGCCCGCGGAATAGACGTCGGAGCGCGCGTCGGCGCGGTCGCCCTTTGCCTGCTCGGGCGAGATGTAGTGCACCGAGCCGAGCGCCTGCTGCGTCATGGTCTGCTGCGCGGCGCTTTCGAGCCGCGCGATGCCGAAGTCCGCGATCTTCACGCTGCCGTCGCGCAGGATCATGACGTTCTGCGGCTTGATGTCGCGGTGGACGATGCCGCGCGAGTGCGCGTGGCTGAGCCCCCGCATGATCTGCGTGATGAAGTGCAGCGCCTCGCGCCAGTTGAGCTTGCCGCGCCGCTCCATATACTGCTTGAGCGTGATGCCGTCGATCAGCTCCATCACGATATACTCGGTCTCGCCGCGCGAGACGTCGTAGACCGAGACGATGTTCGGGTGCGAGAGCATCGCGACCGCCTGCGACTCGTCGCGGAAGCGGCGGCGGAACTCCGCGTCCTCCGCGAGGTCGCTGCGCAGGATCTTGACCGCGACGGAGCGGTTGAGCCGCCTGTCCTGCGCGCGGTAGACCATCGCCATGCCGCCCCGCCCGATGACCTCGAGCAGCTCATAGCGGTTGTCGAGCAGCTTGCCGATCATGTTATCCATCGACGCGCACCTCCTCCCCGTCGTTGCGGATGAGGATCGCCGTCACGTTGTCGGGCGCGCCGCGGCTCTTGGCAAGCTCCAGCAGGCGCTCCAGCGCCGCCGCGCCGTCCTCCGCGCCGCGCACGGCGTCGCAGATCTCGTCGTCCAGCACGGTGCCGGTCAGCCCGTCGGTACACAGCAGCACGCTCTCCCCCGCCGCGAGCGGGACGGCATAGGTGTCGCAGACCATGTTCCGGTCGGGGCCGAGCGCGCGCGTGATGAGGTTGCGGTTCGGATGCGTGCGAGCCTCCTCGCGCGTGATCTCGCCGGATTCGACCATCTCCTCGACCACGGAGTGGTCGCGGGTGACGCGGCGGATGCCCGCCTCGCCGACGTGGTAGGCGCGGCTGTCGCCGACGTTGCAGAGCACCGCCGCCTCTGTCGAGACGAGCGCGGAGACGAGCGTCGTGCCCATCCCTCGGTACTCCTCGCCCTCCTGTGCGCGCGTGTAGATCATCTCGTTTGCCCGCGCGGCGGCGGCGCTTTGCAGATTCTGGATCTCCTCCACCGTCATCCCCGCGCGCGCCCGCGTGCGAAACTCTTCCAGAAACGTCGAGACCGCGAGCGTGCTCGCGAGCTGTCCGCCCTGCACGCCGCCCATGCCGTCGCATACGACGGCGACGACCGCGCCGAGCGCGCCGACGGTCTCGAACGCATAGGCGTCCTGATTGTCACGGCGCTTCAGTCCCACGTCCGTGACCCCCCAAACCTTCATGCTTCCTCTCTCCCTTCCATAGCCTTGCGGCGAAGCTGGCCGCAGGAGGCGTCGATGTCCCCGCCGAGGCTGCGGCGCACGGTCGCCGTGATCCCATGCGCTTCCAGCCGCTTTTGGAACGCCGCCGCGCGGCGGCTCGGCTTGAACTCGCTCTCCACGACGTCGTTGAGCGGGATCAGGTTCACATGCCCGGGCATCCCGCGTATTTTCCTTGCCAGTAAGTCCGCCTGCGCGTCGCTGTCGTTCACGCCGTCGATCATCGCGTACTCAAAGGAGATGCGCCGCCCCGTCTTTTCAAAATACCGATGGCAGGCGGCGAACAGCTCGTCCACGTCGTAGGCGTTGTTGACGGGCATGATGCGCGAGCGCGCGGCGCTGTCCGGCGCGTGGAGCGAGACGGACAGCGTGAGCTGTAAGCCCAGCTCCGCGAGCCGGTCGATGCCGGGCACGACGCCGCAGGTCGAAAGCGAGACGTGCCGCATCCCGATGTTCAGTCCGTCAGGGCTGTTCACGAGCTCCAAAAACCGCAGCACGTTGTCGAGGTTGTCCATCGGCTCGCCGATGCCCATCAGCACGATGTTGGAGACCTCCCGCCCGCTGTCGAGCTTCGTGAAGAGCACCTGGTCGAGCATCTCCGACGGCGCGAGGTCGCGCACCTTGCCCGCGACGGTGGACGCGCAGAACTTGCAGCCCATGCGGCAGCCGACCTGCGTGGAGACGCAGACGGTGTTGCCGTGATGATAGGACATGAGCACCGTTTCGATGCAGTTGCCGTCCCGCAGCTCCCAGAGGTACTTGATCGTGCCGTCGAGCTTCGAGACCTGTTTGCGCGCGATATTGGGCGCGGTGATGTAGAAGCGTTCCGCCAGCTTCCCGCGCAGCGGCTTCGGCAGGTCGCTCATCGCGTCGAAGGACGTGACGCCGCGGTGCAGCCACGAAAAGACCTGCTTGCCGCGGTACGCCGCCTCGCCCAGCGCGCGCAGCGCGTCCGTCAGCTCGGCGGGGGTCATGCTTTTGATGTCTGTCATTGGCTCCGTCTCATGTTGCAGATGTAGAATCCGTCCGTGCCGTCCCGATGCGGCAGGAGCGTGCCGGGGATATGGTCTGGCATTTCCACGGAAAACTCGGCGTGCGTGCGTAGAAACGCGCCCGTCACGCCCTCGTTCTCCTCCGGCAGCACCGTGCAGGTCGAGTAGACCAGCGCGCCGCCGGATTTGACGTACCGCGCCGCGTTCGCGAGCAGCGCGCCCTGTATCTCCGGCAGCGCCGCGAACGTCGCGGGGTCCTTGTAGCGGATGTCGGGCTTCTTGCGGATGACGCCGAGACCCGAGCACGGCGCGTCGCAGAGCACGACGTCGAAAGCGCCCTCCCATTCGGGGCGGAACACGCGCCCGTCGGCGGCTTGCGTCTTGACGCAGGTGACGCCGAGGCGCGCCGCGCCGTCGCGGATACGCCCCAGCTTGTTCTCGTGCAGGTCGCAGGCGACGATCTCCCCGTCGTTTCGCATCGCGAACGCGGCGGAGAACGACTTGCCCCCGGGCGCGGCGCAGACGTCGAGCACGCGCATCCCCGCAGAAACGCCCGCCGCGAGCGTCACCAGCCGCGCGGCGGCGTCCTGCACCAGAAATTCCCCGCGGTAGAACGCGGGCAGCGTCGTCAGGTCGCCGACGCCGGTCAGCTCGAGGCAGTCCGGCGCCCACGGGTGCGGCTTCGCGCCGATCCCAGCGCCCGAAAGCTCCGCGAGCAGCTTCTCCGCCGTCGTTTTGAGCGGATTTGGTTGGACTGTCAGCGGCGCCACGTCATTGTTCGCGTGTAAATATGCCTCCGCCTCCTCCCTGCCGAGCAGCGCGAGCATCCGCTCCGTAAGCCAGCGCGGGTGGCTCGTCTCGACGCAGAGGCGCTCCACGTCGTCCTCCGGCAGCGGCGGGAGCGCGTTTTTGTTCCGCGCGAGCTTGCGCAGCACCGCGTTCACCAGCCCCGCCGCCACGCCGCGCTTCGCGGCTTTCGCAAGCTCCACGGCTTCGCTGACCGCCGCGCGGTCGGGGACTTTGTCGAGGAAGAGGATCTGATATGCGCCGATGCGCAGGATGTCCGGCAGCGGCTGCTGCAAATGGTCGAGCCGCTGGTCGCAGTACGCGGCGAGGTACCAGTCCAGCAGCATCCGGTTTTGCAGCACGCCGTAGACGATGCGGCTTGCGAGCGCCGCGTCCGCCGCGCCGAGCGGCTCGCGCTTCAGCTCCGCCGCGAGCGCGGCGTCCGCCCACGCGCCGTTTTTGCGCACGGCGTCCAGCACCCGCAGCGCGGCGGCTCTCGCGCTCACAGCGCCGTACCGACGGCGGCGCGCTGCCCATTGAGCCATGCGTCCGCCGCCATGCGTTTGCCGCCCTCGGGCTGCAATTCGGTGACGAGGATGCTCTTTCCGTCCCCGCAGACGCACTCGATCCCTTTTTTACGCGCGAAAAGAGTACCGGCCGCCGCCGCCGTTTCCCCGCCGCGCACGGCGTGCCAGAGCTTGACGGTCTTGCCGTAGAGCGTCATCGACGCGCAGGGCCACGGCACCAGCGCGCGTATCTGGTCGAACACGGCTTCGGCGGGCTTGCTCCAGTCGATGGGCGACAGCTCCCGCGAGAGCTTGCGCGCATAGGTCGCTTTCGCCTCGTCCTGCGGGATGCGCGCCGCCGTGCCGTCCGCGAGTGTTGGTACGGTCTCCGAAAGCAGCGCCGCGCCCAGCTCGGCGAGCCGCTCAAAAAGCTGCTCCGCGTCCTCGTCCGCGCCGATGGCGGTCTTGCGGACGCTGATGACGTCGCCCGCGTCGAGCTTTTTTGCCATGTGCATGACCGTGACGCCGGTCTCCGCCTCGCCGTTCAAGATGGCGCGGTTGATGGGAGCCGGGCCGCGGTACTTCGGCAAAAGCGACGGGTGGAGATTGACCGAGCCGTACTTCGGCACGCGCAGCAGCTCCTCCGGCAAAAGCTGTCCATACGCCGCCGTCACCGTCAGCTCCGGCGCGAGCGAGCGCAGCAGCGAGAGCGCCGCGCCATCGCACAAGGTTTCCGGCTGATAGACCGGTAGACCGACCGACAAGGCATATTCCTTAACAGGTGGTGCGGTCATGCGTTTTCGGTTGCCCGGCTTGTCCGGTTGCGTGAAGACGCCGACCAGCTCGTGTCCGTCCTCCTTCAGCCGCCGGAGCGACGCGACGGCGAACGTCGGCGTTCCCATAAAGACGATCCTCATTCGTCCTCCTCAAACTCCTCGGGATGCTCTTTGATATACCGCTCGATCTCCTCGTCGGAGAGCAGGTGGTCGCAGTGCTCGGTGTAGAGATGCCCGT
>JAFSZQ010000132.1 GCA_017458885.1 Oscillospiraceae bacterium | reverse complement strand
TACACCGTGCTGATCGACTACGCGCACACGCCCGACGGGCTGAAGAACGTCCTCGAGACCGTCTGCTCGTTCGCGGAGCGGCGCGTGCTGCTCGTCTTCGGCTGCGGCGGCGACCGCGACCGCACGAAGCGCGCGCGCATGGGGCGCATCGCCTCGGCGCTGTCCGACCTCGCCGTCGTCACGAGCGACAACCCGCGCACCGAGTCGCCCTACGCGATCCTGCACGATGTGCTCGCCGGTATGCGCGGCAGCACCACGCCGTTCGCCGTCATCGAGGACCGGCGCGAGGCGATCGCCTACGCCCTCGACCACGCGCGGCGCGGCGACGTGGTCGTGCTCGCGGGCAAGGGGCACGAGACGACGCAGATCGTCGGCGCGGAGAGCCGGCCGTTTGACGAGCGCGCCGTCGTGCGCGCGCACATCCAACAAAGGAGAAAGCAACATGATGAAAACAGTCCTTGCGTGTCTACTGGGCTTCGCGGTCACGGCGGCGGCGGGGCGCCTTCTGATCCCATGGCTCCGCCGACTCAAGGCGGGGCAGGAGATCCGTGAGGACGGCCCCACCTGGCACAACGCCAAGGCGGGCACGCCCACGATGGGCGGGCTGATGTTCATCGCGGGCGTCTTCGCCGCCATCCTGCCCGCGGGCTGGGGCGGGATGCTGCGCGGCGACAACAAGCACCTCTACGTCTTCGGCTTTGCGCTGATCTTCGGCGTCATCGGCTTTCTCGACGACTATGAGAAGGTCGTCCACCACCGCAATCTGGGCCTGACGGCGCTCCAGAAATTCCTGCTCCAGCTCGCGGCGGCGGTGGCGTTTTTGACGCTCATGCGCTACGAGGGGCTGCTCACGCCGAACCTGTACGTCCCGTTTTTCGGGACGCATATCGTCTTGAGCTGGCACGTCTATCTGGTCTTCTCCGCCTTCGTCATCGTCGGCACGGTCAACGCCGTCAACATCACCGACGGCATCGACGGGCTCGCCGCGAGCGTGACGGTGCCCGTGGGGCTGTTTTTCGCGGCGGTCGCGGCGTGG
Source organism: Oscillospiraceae bacterium (assembly GCA_017458885.1). GTDB lineage: Bacteria > Bacillota > Clostridia > Oscillospirales > Oscillospiraceae > Hominicoprocola. The sequence goes on along the minus strand of JAFSZQ010000132.1, from coordinate 5,666 downwards.
CGCGCGGACTACGCGCAGCTCGGCGTTTTCTCCGGCGCGCTGGTCGGGGGGCTGCTGGGCTTCCTCGTCTACAACTTCCACCCCGCGAAGGTGTTCATGGGCGACACGGGCTCGCTGTTCCTCGGCGGCACGGTGGCGGCGCTGGCGTTCGCCTACGATATGCCGCTCGTCCTGATCCCCGTCGGGCTCGTCTACATCTGCGAGACGCTGTCTGATATTTTGCAGATCGGGTATTTCAAGCTGACGCACGGAAAGCGTCTGTTCAAAATGGCGCCGCTGCACCACCACCTCGAGCTGTGCGGCTGGAGCGAGGTCAAGCTCGTCGCGGTGTTCACGGCGGCGAGCGCGATCGGCTGCTTCGCCGCGCTGCTGGGCGTGATGGACCGGTACCGCATTTTCTGAACGCTGAAAAAAACCGCCGGAAGGGAGGCGACACGTTATGACCAGAGAAGAGCGCGAGCTGCGGCAGCAGCAGCGCGAGCGGCGGCGCGAGATCGAAGCCGCGGCGAAGGAGGCGGGGCGCGGGCCGCTGGACGTGCCGTTCCTCCTGCTGACGCTGCTGCTGACGGGCGTGGGGCTCATCATGCTCTTTTCCGCGAGCTTCCCGATGGCGTACTACGAGGGCGTCGGCCCCGCGTACTACCTCATCCGGCAGGGCGTGTTCGCCGCCATCGGCGTCGCGGCGATGCTGCTCATCGGGCGCATCAACTACGAACGCTACCGCGTGGCGGGCAAGTACGTCCTTGCGCTCGCCATCATCCTGCTGGTGCTCGTGCTGATCCCGGGCGTCGGCATCACGCGCAACAACGCGACGCGCTGGCTCGGCTTCGGCGAGCTGTTCACCTTCCAGCCCTCGGAGATCGCCAAGGTCGGCGTCATCCTCTACTTCGCCCAGAGCATCTCCAAAAAGCGCGAGCGGATGCGGACGTTCCGCTACGGCATTTTGCCCTACGCGCTGCTCCTCGGCGTGATCGCGGTGCTGATGGCGATGGAGCCGCACCTCTCCGGCACGATCCTGATCCTCGGCATCGGCGCGGTGATGATGTTCGTCGGCGGCATCCGCCCGTTCTGGGTCGGCGCGGGGCTGGGCGCCGGCGCGGCGGGCGTGTGGGCGTACCTCTCCGGCAAGATCAGCTACAACTCCTCGCGCATCGCCATCTGGCGCGACCCATTGAGCACCGACCCCGAGCTGATGCGCGGCGCGGGGTACCAGATCCGCCAGAGCCTGCTCGCCATCGGCTCCGGCGGGCTGCTGGGCGTGGGGCTCGGCAAGAGCCGCCAGAAGTTCATGTATCTCCCCGAGCGGCACAACGACTTCATCTTCGCCATCATCTGCGAGGAGCTGGGGCTCATCGGCGCGACGCTCATCATGGCGCTTTTCGCCCTGCTCATCATCCGCGGCTACTGGATCGCGCTCCACGCGCGCGACCGCTTCGGCGCGCTGCTCGCCGTCGGCGTCACGACGCAGGTGGCGCTGCAGGTGTTTTTGAACATCGCGGTCGTGACGAACCTGCTCCCGAACACGGGCATCTCGCTTCCGTTCTTCAGCTACGGCGGCACGGCGCTGGTCATTCAGCTCGCGGAGATGGGGCTGGTGTTGAGCGTGTCGCGCCAGATGCCGGCATCGTAGGGGGTTTTATGAAAGTCATCTTTACCTGCGGCGGCACGGCGGGGCACGTCAACCCCGCGCTCGCGCTCGCCGACTATATGCGGGAAAAGGAGCCCGCGGCGGACATTTTGTTCGTCGGCGCGGAGCGCGGGCTGGAGCGCGCCCTGCTCGCGCGGACGCCGTATCCGTTCCGCGCCGTCAACGTCTCCTCGTTCCACCGCTCGCTGAAGCCCAGGGAACTGCGCCACAACCTCGTTTCCGCGAACAATCTCCTGCGCTCGCGGGGCGAGGCGGACGCGATCCTCGACGAGTTCCGCCCCGACCTGATCGTCGGCACCGGCGGCTACGCCAGCTATCCCATCGTGCGCTGCGGCGCGCGGCGCGGCATCCCGACGGCGATCCACGAGTCGAACGTCGTTCCCGGGCTGACCACGCGGCGGCTCGCCTCCTGCGCCGACCTCGTCATGGTCGGCTTCGAGGACTGCCGCGCGCACTACCGCGACGGCGATAAGGTGGTCGTCACCGGCACGCCCGTGCGCGGCGATTTCTTCACGCAGACGAAGGAGGAGGCGAAGCGCGCCCTGGGGCTGGACGACGGGCGGCCGCTGATCGTCTCGTTCTGGGGCAGCCTCGGCGCGGGGCGGATGAACGCGCTGATCATGGATTTCCTCGAGCTGGAGAGCGCGCGCGAGCCGTTCCACCACATCCACGCCGTCGGCTCGTTTTCGTGGGGCGCGATGCAGGTCGGGCTTGCCGCGCGCGAGGTCGATCTCGCGGCGCACCCGTCGCTCGACGTGCGGGAATACATCCACGATATGCCGGACGTGATGCGCGCCGCCGACCTCGTGATCGCCCGCGCGGGCGCGTCCACGCTCGCGGAGCTGACGGCGCTCGGCGTGCCCGCGATCCTGATCCCCTCGCCGAACGTGACGAACCGCCATCAGGAGCGCAACGCGGAGGTGCTCGCCGCGCACGGCGCGGCGCTCGTGCTGCCGGAGGAGGGTCTGGACGGCAAGCGGCTCTTTGCCGCCGCCGCAGGCATCCTGCACGATGAAACCAAGCGCGAGTCGATGGCAAAAAACATGGCGGCCCTCGGTGTGAGAGACGCCACGGAGCGCATTTATGAGGCGGTGATGGGGCTGACGCTTTCGTAACGGCGCGGCGCTCGCCACGTCACCCCCTCTCGTGTCCCCTGCATACTATGGGCTAGTGAAAACCATCGTATGTGGAGGAGACGAGATGCAGGAGCTGTTCGTCGAAGGCGGCAAGCGCCTTTGCGGTGAACTGACGATACAGGGGTCGAAGAACGGCGTGCTGCCCGTGCTGGCGGCGACCATTTTGTGCGCGGGGGAGTGCGTCGTCGAGAACTGCCCGCATTTGAGCGACGTGGAGGCGTCCGTCGCGATCCTGCGCCACCTCGGCTGCTGCACGCGCCGGGACGGCGGCGCGCTGGTCGTGGACACGACGCATATGGATCGCGGAGAAGTGCCGGACGCGCTGATGCGCGAGATGCGCTCGTCGGTCATCTTCCTCGGCGCGATCCTCGCGCGGCAGGGCGAGGCGACGCTCTCGTACCCGGGCGGGTGCGAGCTGGGCCCGCGCCCCATCGACCTGCACCTCGCGGCGCTGCGCGCGCTCGGCGCGGAGATCGAGGAGCGCGGCGGCGTGCTGCGCTGCAAGGCGAAGGTACTTACCGCCGCGGAGCTGGTGCTGCCCCTGCCGAGCGTCGGCGCGACGGAGAACGCCATCCTCGCCGCCTGCGGCGCGGAGGGCACGACGGTCATCTACAACGCCGCGCGTGAGCCGGAGATCGCGGAGCTGCAGGACTTCCTGAACGCCATGGGCGCGGACGTGCGCGGCGCGGGCAGCTCCATCGTCACGGTCGCGGGGAAGCGCGCGCTCCACGGCGGGACGCACCGCGTCATCGCCGACCGCATCGTTGCGGCGACGTACCTGTGCGCGGCGGCGGCGTGCGGCGGGGACGTGCGGCTCTCCGGCGTCGAGCCGCGCCAGCTCTCCACGGTGACGGGCGCGCTCGCGGAGGCGGGCTGTCAGGTCGAGAGCGCGGACAGCGCGGTGACGCTCCGAAGCGCCGCGCCGATCAGAGCGATCCGCCCCGTGCGCACCGCGCCGTACCCGGGGTTCCCGACGGACGCGCAGCCGGCGCTGATGGCGGCGCTGCTGAAGTCCGCGGGCAGCACCGTGTTCGTGGAGAACATCTTTGAAAACCGCTACCGCCATGTGGACGAACTCGCGCGCATGGGCGCGGACGTGCGCGTCGCGGGCAGGGTCGCGGTCGTGAGCGGCGTCGAGGCGCTGCACGGCGCGAGCGTCAAGTGCACCGACCTGCGCGGCGGCGCGGCGCTGGTGCTCGCGGGCTTGCAGGCGGAGGGAGTTACGCGCGTGACGCGGCTCGAGCACATCGACCGCGGGTACGAGAGCATCGAACGCGACCTTGCCGCGCTCGGCGCGGCGATCGCGCGGCGGGAGACGTAGAGACAGAAAAGGAACGAAAGCTATGGCGAGAAGACGAAACAACCGAAGACGCAGACGGGGCAGGCTCTCCTTTTTGTGGCGGCCGCTCGGCGCCGTGGTCGCCGTCGCCGCGATGGTCGCGGCAGCCGCGCTCTTTTTCCGCATGGATCACATCGTCGTCAGCGGCAACGAACGCTACGCCGAGCAGGAGGTGCTCGACGCCTCGGGGCTCGAGCTGGGGAGCAACCTCTACCTGCTCAACAAGTATGCCGTCAAGGAGGCGATCTTCACGCGCCTGCCCTATGTGGAGGAGGTGCGCATCAACCGCAAACTGCCCGACACGCTGGTCATCGAGGTCTCCGAGTGCGAGGCTGCGGCGGCGGTCGAGGATGGGAACGGCGTCTGGCTCATAAGCGCCAACGGCAAGCTGCTCGAACGCGCGAACGCGGCGGGCGTGGGCTGTCCGCTGCTCACGGGCGAGCGCCTCGTGGAGCCGGAGGTCAGCGCGCAGGCGGATTTCGGCGCGGCGGCGGCGTACCGCGCGAACGTCGCGCTGACGCTTCTGCGCGAGGCGGACTCGCGCGGGATGCGCGACAAGATCGAGCGCATCGACCTCGCGGACGAGACGGCGCTGAACTTCGGCTATCTCTACCGCTTCGCCGTGCGCATCCCGTGGACGGCGGACGTCGGCTACAAGCTGGAGAGCCTCGCCACGGTGGTCGATTATCTGGAGGTCAACGAGACGGGGCGCATCGACCTGATGACGGACGGCAAGGCGAGCTTCATCCCCCAATAGGGCGAAATATTTTGAAAAAGAATTGCAAACGACTATTGACCCAAAGACAATTCCGTAATAAAATTCAAAAGAGTATGAGACGGCAGGAGGAACCGATATGGCATTCGGATTGGAGACCGGGCAGGAGAGCGTCGTCAAGATCAAGGTGATCGGCGTCGGCGGCGGCGGGAACAACGTCGTCAACCGCATGGTGCGCTCCGGCTCGCGCGGCGTGGACTTCGTCGCGGTCAATACGGACAAGCAGGCGCTCAACGTCTCGAGCGCGACCTATAAGATCCAGATCGGCGAAAAACTCACCCACGGGCAGGGTGCCGGCTCCGACCCCGAGGTCGGGCGCAAGAGCGCCGAGGAGAGCCGCGCCCAGATCGCCAAGGCGCTCGAGGATACCGACATGGCGTTCATCACCGCCGGCATGGGCGGCGGCACCGGCACGGGCGGCGCGCCCATCGTGGCGGAGATCGCGCGCGAGGCGGGCATCCTGACCGTCGGCGTCGTGACCAAGCCCTTCGGCTTTGAGGGCCGCCGCCGGATGCAGCAGGCGGAGAACGGCATCGAGGCGCTGCGCGACAAGGTGGACGCCCTCGTCATCATCCCGAACGAGCGCCTCAAGCACGCCACCGATCAGAAGATCACCTTCGCCAACGCCTTTGAGATCGCGGACGACGTGCTCAAGCAGGCGGTGCAGAGCATCTCCGACCTCATCCGCGAGACGGGCTTCATCAACCTCGACTTCGCGGACGTGACCGCCGTGATGAAGGACGCGGGGCTTGCGCACATGGGCGTCGG
>JAFSZQ010000131.1 GCA_017458885.1 Oscillospiraceae bacterium | reverse complement strand
GACGCCGCCGCTGCCGCGCGCCATGGCGCGGGCGGCGCGGATGCCGAGCGGCGTCGCGGCGTTGCCGAGCCCGAGCATATTGGCGGAGAGGTTCGCGGAGACGGTGGCGAGCGTGTCGGCGTCGCGCGCGGTCTGCGGCAGGAGCCGCCGCAGCAGCGGGCGGAACAGCCGCGCGAGGCGCGCGGACAGCCCGCTCTGCTCCATGACCTCCATCACGCCCGTCCACAGGCACATCACGCCCGCCATAGACACGCAAAGCTCCACGGCGCTCCTTGCGCCCTCGAGCGCCGCGCCGCCGAGCGCGCCGAGGCTGCCCGTCGCCGCGCCGAACAGCAGCGACAGCGCCACCATCCCCGTCCAGACGTAGGTCATCGCCATTGCCGCATCGCTCCCTTGCATACATTTATATATATTGTATGGACGAGGGACAGAGAAAAAGAACCGCCGAAGCGGTCCTTCTCCGTTATGAATGCCGATGCGTCGCCTTCATGCGCTGCTCGTGGTTGAGGATGGTCTTGCGTATCCGCAGCGCGTGGGGGGTGACCTCCAGCAGCTCGTCGTCCGCCAAAAACTCCAGGCACTGCTCGAGGCTCATCTGCTTTGGCGGGACGAGGCGCAGCGCCTCGTCGCTGCCGCTCGCGCGCATATTGGTGAGCTGCTTTTTCTTGCAGACGTTGACGCTGATGTCCTCCTGCTTCGGGCTGACGCCGACGACCATGCCCTCGTACACCGGCACGCCCGCGCCGATGAAGAGCTGCCCGCGCTCCTGCGCGTTGAAGAGTCCGTAGGTCACGCTCTCGCCCGTCTCGAACGCGACGAGCGAACCCGTATTGCGGCGGCTCAGATCGCCCTTGTAGGGCGCGTAGCTGTCGAACACGCTCGCCATGATGCCCTCGCCCTTCGTGTCGGTCAAGAATTCGTTGCGATAGCCGAACAGCCCGCGCGCGGGGACGAGGAACTCGAGCTTCATGCGGCTGCCGACCGGCGTCATCTCCACGAGGTCGCCCTTGCGGGAGCCGAGCTTTTCGATCACCGCGCCCACCGCGTCGGCGGGCACGTCGCACACGAGGCGCTCGATGGGCTCGCACTTCTTCCCGTCGATCCCCTGATACAGCACGCGCGGGGGGCTGACCTGGAACTCATAGCCCTCGCGCCGCATCGTCTCGATGAGGATGGAGAGCGACATCTCGCCGCGGCCCGCGACGTTGAACGCATCCATCGCGCCGTCGATCTCGCTGACGCGCAGCGACACGTCCTTGAGCGTCTCGCGGTAAAGCCGGTCGCGGAGCTGGCGGGAGGTGACGTACTTGCCGTCGCGCCCCGCGTAGGGGGAGTCGTTGATGGAGAACGTCATCTCCATCGTCGGCGCGGAGATCTTCACGAACGGCAGCGGCTCCACCGCGTCCGGCGCGCAGATCGTGTCGCCGATGGTGATGTCGCCGATGCCGGACAGGCAGATGATGTTGCCCGCGGTGGATCCGGCGACCGCCTTCTTCGCAAGCCCCTCGAACTCATAGAGCGAGACCGCCTTCGCCTTCTTCGGCGCGGCGTCGGGGTCGTGGAAGTTGCACACGGCGATCTCCTGATTCTGCTTGAGCGCGCCGCGCTCGATGCGCCCGATCGCCATGCGCCCGACGAACTCGTTGTAGTCGATGGCGGAGACGAGCATCTGGAACG
>JAFSZQ010000130.1 GCA_017458885.1 Oscillospiraceae bacterium | reverse complement strand
CGCGGTGAGGGCTTTTTCGCGCGTGGGCTTGTCCGTCGTGCGCATCCGCTCGATGCGCTTTTCGATGGAGAACGCCCGCTTGTGCAGCAGCTCCGTGTTGTGCTCGTGCATCTTCCGCGCCGTCTCGGAGAGACGGTCTATCTCCGCCTTCTCCTTCTCATACCGCCGCATGCGCTCGATATAGCGCCGCTCCTTCTCCACGGCGTAGAAGCTGTAATTCCCGCTGTAAAACTCCGCCTTGCCGTCGAGGACTTCGATGCAGCGCGTCACGGTGCGATCGAGAAAATAGCGGTCGTGGCTGATCGCCAGCACCGTGCCCTTGAACGACGCGAGGTATTCTTCCAGCCACTCGGTGGCGTGGAGATCGAGGTGGTTGGTCGGCTCGTCGAGCAGCAGGATGTCCGTGTCCTCCAAAATGAGCCGCCCCAGATTGACGCGGGTCTTTTCCCCGCCGGAGAGCGTGTCGAAAAGCCGCGCGCGCATCTCCGCGTCGAGCGACAAACCGTTCGCGACCTTGTTGACGGCGGTCTCGGTGTCGTAGCCGCCGAGACCCTCAAACTTCGCGGACAGCTCGCCGTAGCGGCGCAGCGTCTCGGCGCTCTCGTCGCCGTTCGCCATTTTCTCCGAGAGCGCCGCCATTTCGTCCGCCATGCGCGACGTGGCGGAAAACGCGCTTTGCAGCACGTCCTCGACCGTGCAGCCGTCGGGGTACACGGGGATCTGGGAGATCAGCCCCACACGGCGGTTCGGCGCGAAGATCACGTCGCCCTCGTCCGCGCGCAGCTCGCCGGTGAGGATGCGGAACAGCGTGGTCTTGCCCGCGCCGTTTTTGCCCAGCAGCCCCACGCGCTCGCCGCGCTCGATCTGGAACGTGACGCCGTCCAATATGTTCTTTTCGAGGTCGAAGGACTTCACGAGTCCCGAGACGCTCAGATCAATCATTTCGTGAGTTCCTCTGTGATTTTCTCAAAATGCATGGAGTGCGACGCCTTGACCAGCATCGCGGTGTCCGGCGCGAACGCCGCGCGGATCGCGCTCAGCGCCTCGTCCACCGTGGCGTACCAGTCGCCGTTCGCGGCGTCCGCGAGGTCTTTTGCCTTCCGCCCGACGGCGATCACCTTGCCGATGCCGAGTTCCTTCGCAAGCGCTCCCATCTCGCGGTGCGCGCTCACCGTCAGCTCGCCCAGCTCCGCCATGTCGCCGAGCACGGCGACGGTAGCGCCCTCGCTGCCGCCCAGCACGCGCAGCGACGCCGCCATGGACTGGGGTCCCGCGTTGTAGCAGTCGTCGAGCAGCCTGCGGTTGCCGGACAGCCGCACCACGCGCATCCGCGAGCCCGCCGGCTCATACGCGGCGACGCCGCGGGTGATCTCGTCCGCCGACATCCCCAGCGCCTCGCCCACGGCGACGGCGGTGGACGCGGGATAGATCATGTGCGCCCCCGGCGCGGGGATTTGCAATTCGTACCGCGCCTTGTTCGTCGTCACGACGCAGTTCACGCCGTCGATGCCGCGATCTACCACGTCCGTCACGCGCGCGGCGCAGTGCGCCATCGTGCCGACGGTGACGATCTCCTGCGGGAGACAGACACGGTTGAGCCACTCGTCGTCGCCGTTGAGCACCGCGACGCCGTCGGCGGCGAGGTTCTCGAAAATCTCGCACTTGGCGCGGAAGATGCCCTCGCGCGAGCCCAGATACTCGATGTGCATATCCCCGATGTTGGTGATGACCGCCACGGTGGGCTTCACCATTTCGCCGAGGTAACGGATCTGCCCCGCGCGATCCATACCGGTCTCGATGACCGCCGCCTCGTAAGTCTCGTCGAGGCGCAGGAGCGTCATGGGCGTACCGATCTCGTTGTTGAAGTTCGCCTAGGTCTTGAGGGTTTTGAACCTCTGGGACAGCACCGAGGCAATCATCTCCTTGGTGGTGGTCTTGCCGACGCTGCCGGTCACCTGCACCACGCTTAGGTCGAACTGTGCGCGATACCACGCCGCGAGGTCTTTGTAGGCAACGGTTGTGTCCGCGACCTTGACGTAGAACTTGCCGGGCAGCAGCGTCTCGGGCACGTTGGCGCACAGGCAGCCCGCCGCGCCCGCGTCGAGCGCCTTGTCGATGAAGCTGTGGCCGTCGAAGGTCTCGCCCACGATGGGGAGGAACAGCTCCCCTTCTTTTACCCTGCGGCTGTCGGTGGACACGCCGCCAAACTCCGCCGCGCCGCTTTGTAACAGCTCGCCGTGTACGGCGCGGATCAGGTCTGTTACGGACATTGCCTTCATGCGTTTTTCCTCGCTTTCAGGGATTCTTCGACGATTCTTTCACACAAATCCTCATAGCTCAGCCCCATCGCCGCCGCCTCCTGCGGGACAAGGCTCGTCGGCGTCATGCCGGGCAGTGTGTTGATTTCGAGGAAGTACGGCGTGCCGTCGGCGGTCACGATGAAGTCCGCGCGGGAGTAGACCGTGAGGCCGATGGTCTTGAACACGGTCTCCGCCGCCTCGCGCAGGTTGCGCTCCCACGCTTCGGGGATGGGCGCGGGGCAGAATTCCTCCGCCGCGCCCGCCTGATACTTGTTTTCGTAGTCGTAAAAACCCTCCTTGGGTACGATCTCGATGGACGGCATCGCACGGCCGGCGAGGATGCCGACCTGAATTTCGCGACCCTTGACGTACTGCTCCAGAATCACGCGGTTGCCATAGGCACGGCAAACGCGCAGCGCCGCTTGGAGGGCGGGCAAATCCTTCGCGATGGACACGCCGATGCTCGAGCCGCTCGCGATGGGCTTCACGACGCAGGGAAGCCGCGTCTCCTCCGCGAGCGCGTCCACCTCGTCCTCGCTGTAGGTCACGACGCGCCAGCGCGGGGTGACGACCTTGTCCGCGACCAGCCGCTTGGTGAGGTCTTTGTCCATGGCGATGGCG
>JAFSZQ010000129.1 GCA_017458885.1 Oscillospiraceae bacterium | reverse complement strand
CGGCGCCATCATCCGCACCGCCGAGTGCGCGGGCGCGCACGGCGTGATCATCCCCAAGCGCCGCAGCGCGGGGCTGACCGCCATCGTGGGCAAGACCAGCGCCGGCGCGGCAAGCTGGCTGCCGGTGGCGCGGGTGGCGAACCTGCCCGCCGTGCTCCGTGACCTGCAAAAGCAGGGCGTCTGGGTCTTCGGCACCGCCGCCGACGGCGACAAGTCCCTCTACGACGCCGATTTGAAGGGCCCCGCCGCCATCGTCATCGGCAGCGAGGGCGACGGCATGGGCCGCCTCGTGCGCGAGAGCTGCGACTTCCTCGTGAGCATCCCGCTCAAGGGCCGCATCCAGTCGCTCAACGCCTCCAACGCCGCCGCGGTGCTGCTGTACGAAGCCGTGCGGCAAAGAGGCTGACAAACTCCAAATACAGAAAGATTTGGTTTGGGATATGGACGAAAAAGATCTGGAATTTGAAAAGACCCTCGACGACAGCAAAATGCTGCTGGAGGACGCCTCCCGCGTCGCGGACGAGGACTATGAATTCACGCTGGAGGGCATCCTTGCCGAGTTCGGCGGCTCCAACGCGCCGAAGGTCCCGGAGGTCGACTACGCGCCGCCGCAGCCCGCGGTGACGATGCCCCTGCCGGAGCTGCCCGTCGAGGACGACGAAGACGTCCCCGAGGAGAAAGCCGGGGACGAAGCCATCGAGGACATCGTGCCCGCCCTCGACACGCCGCAGAGCTACAGTCTGCAGCAGGTGCTCGAGCGCACCGTGCAGTCCGTGCTGGACGAGCAGCGGACGGAGCCCGTGCTGGAGGCGCCGCGCCGCCGCGGCCTGTTCTCGCGCAAAAAACTCGCCGAGACCGAGGAGCTGTACGCCGCGCCCGCGCCCGCCGAGACGGCGCGGGAAGCGCCGCGTCAGGAGCCGCCCGCGGAGCCGGAGCCGCCCATCGAGGAGACCGTCGCGGAGTACCGCGACGCGGCGCAGGGCGCGCGGCGCGCGTCGCGGCTGTCCGCGCTCGTCACGCTGCTGATGTGGCTGCCCCAGCTCGTCGAGCGCCTCGGCTGGATGCCCGCGCTCTACGCCGAGGAGCCGCTGCTCCACGTCCTGCCCTACCTCGTCGCGCTCGCACTCGTGTGCGTGCTGGGGCGCGAGGTGTTCGTCTATGCGTGGGAAAAGCTGCTGGGGCGCAAGGTGACTTACGAGCTGCTCACGGCGCTGCTGTGCCTCGCCGCGCTCGCGGACGCGGCGCTCGCGCTGCTCTCTCCCGCGCGCGCCGCAAGCGCCGCGCTGCCGCTGCACTCCGTCGCGGCGCTCGCGATGTCCTGCGCGCTCCACGGGCGCGCGATGCTCTTCCGCGCGCTCTACGACTCGTTCCGCGTGGCGGCGATCGGCGACGCGCCGTACATCGTCACCACCACCGCCGGCGGCGCGGCGAAGCGCCACGGCAGCGCGGCGGGCTTCTCCACCCTCGCCCAGCGCGACGACGTGACCGGACGCTGGCAGACCGTTGTGCTGCCCGTCATCCTCGCGGGCGCGGCGGTCTTTTCCGTGCTCTCGACGGTGCAGGCGGGCTCGTGGGCGATGCTCGCGTGGAACCTCTCGGCGATCCTCGCGGGCGCGGACGCGCTGGCGTTCCCGCTGGCGTACCCGCTGCCGCTCCGCCGCGTGACGCGGCGCTTTGCCAAGAGCGGCGGCGCGATGGCAGGCTACCGCGGCGCCGCGGTCCTGTGCCGCAGCAACTGCATCATCCTGACCGACAGCGACCTGTTCCCGCCCGGGACGGTGACGCTGAGCGGGCTGAAAATTTTCGGCGAGGAGAGCGGCAAGGTCTTTTCCTACGCCGCCACGATGGCGCACGCCTCGGAGACGGGGCTCTCGCGCCTGTTCGACAACCTGCTCGCGCAGGAGGGCGGGCAACTCGAGACACTCTCCGACCTCAACTTCTACGAGGACGGCGGCGTCGGCGGCACGATCCACGGGGAGACGGTGCTCTTTGGCACGGCGGGGTTCTGCCGCAAGATGGGCGTCACGCTGCCGAGCGGGCTGAAGCTCCAGACCGGCGTGTTCCTCGCCGTGGACGGCGTGCTGATCGCGATCTTCGCGGTCAAGTACATGGCGGCGGAGAACGTGGACTGGGCGCTGCGCGCCCTGCGCCGCGCGCGCATCACGCCGGTGCTCGCCGTGCGCGACGGCAACATCACGCCCGCGCTTTTAAAGCGCAAGTTCGGCACCGACGCCCACGCGGTCTATCCCCAGCTCTCGACGCGCCTCGCGCTCTCGACCGGCGACGGCGAAGCGCCCTGCGCGCTGCTCTACCGCGAGGGGCTGACGCCCTACGCGGAGCTGGCGGTGGGCGGCAAGCGCCTGTGCCGCGCCGCGCGCGTGGGCAACGTGCTCTCGCTCGCCGCGTCGGTCTCCGGCACGCTGCTGGCGTTCTACCTGAGCTTCGCCGCGGCGTACGCGCTGTTCACGCCGCTCAAGCTCGCGGCGTTCCTGGGGCTGTGGGCGCTCGCCGCGCTGTTCGACGGGCTGTTCGCGGACAGGTTTTGAACAAGCAAACGGCGTCCCCTCGCGGGACGCCGTTTGCTTTGTTTTATTCGCCCTCCGCCGAGACGACGCGCGCCTCCGCCTCCCGCATCGCCGCGACCAGCGCCTTTCTTGCGGCGAGCGGTTCATCGCGCTCCAGCGACTCCACCGCGTCCGCCACCACCGCGAACAGCTTGTAATACAGGTCTTTGTAGAAATTCATTGTCGTGTCCTCCTCATAGATGTTTGTAAAAATAAAAAAGCGACGCAGCCGAAGCCACGCCGCTGAAAAACGCAGGCTCCGCCGAGCTGTCGCCAAACAAACTCCCCTTCCATACGCCCTTACAGACACACGAAGGCACGGAGCCTTCGTTTTTGCCGAAAAAGGCAAAGCGTATCTGCAACGTCAAAAAGCGTTGATGAGCGTATATTGGATGATTGGGGCGTTTGTTTGGCATCGTCAGGATACCATGACCCGACAAATTTTGCAACAAAAACCGTTCGACACCCTTCGACGCGCGTTCCCCAACTGTTCGCCCCAACTTTCCCCCTTGCTTTTCCGAAATTTCGTGATACAATAGCCATGATGTACCAATCGTTCCAAACAAATTTCGACAAAGGAGAAGGACTATGGCTATCGTGACTACGACCGAAATGTTCAAGAAAGCGTACGGCGGCGGCTACGCCATCGGTGCGTTCAACGTGAACAACATGGAGATCATCCAGGGCATCACCGAGGCGGCGATCGACCTCAAGGCGCCGCTCATTTTGCAGGTTTCCAAGGGCGCGCGGAGCTACGCCAAGCACGTCTATCTCATGAAGCTGATCGAGGCGGCGGTCGAGGACGCCGAGCAGACCGCGGGCTTTGACCTGCCCATCGCCGTGCACCTCGACCACGGCGACAGCTTCGAGCTGTGCAAAAGCTGCATCGACGGCGGCTTCAGCTCCGTCATGATCGACAAGAGCGGCGAGAGCTTCGAGGACAACATCAAGATCACCAAGCAGGTCGTCGAGTACGCGCACGACCACGGCGTGGTCGTCGAGGCGGAGCTGGGCACGCTCGCGGGCGTGGAGGACGAGGTCAACGTCAGCGCCGAGGACAGCTCCTACACCCGTCCCGAGGACGTGCAGGAGTTCGTCGAGCGCACGGGCTGCGATTCGCTCGCCATCGCCATCGGCACGAGCCACGGCGCGTACAAGTTCACCGCCGCCCAGTGCACCCGCGACCCCGAGACCGGCAAGCTCGTCCCGCCGCCGCTGCGCTTCGACATCCTCGAGGAGGTCGCGCGGCGCCTGCCCGGGTTCCCCATCGTGCTGCACGGCTCATCCAGCGTCCCGCAGGAGTTCGTGGACACCATCAACAAGTACGGCGGCAGGATGCCCGACGCCGTCGGCATCCCCGAATCCCAGCTCCGCAAGGCGGCGGAGATGGCGGTGTGCAAGATCAACATCGACTCCGACCTGCGCCTCGCGCTGACCGCGTGCATCCGCGAGCACTTTGCGGAGCATCCCGACCACTTCGACCCGCGCCAGTACCTCAAGCCCGGCCGCGAGGCGATCAAGGCGATGGTCGCGCACAAGATCACGGACGTGCTCGGCTGCAACGGCAAGGCGTAAAGGAGAACGATCATGGCTGAACTCAAAGGCGCGTGCATCATCGGGCAGTCCGGCGGGCCGACCTCCGTCATCAACGCGAGCGCCTACGGCGTCATCCGCACCGCGCTCGACGACCCCAACATCACGAACGTCTACGGCGCGGAGCACGGCATCGTCGGCGTGCTGAACGACCGCCTGTTCGACATGGGGCAGGAAGACCCCGACGAGCTGGCGCTGCTGCCCTACACCCCGTCCAGCGCGCTCGGCTCCTGCCGCTATAAGATGAAAGACCCCGACGAGGACGACACGGACTACAAGCGCATCCTGGAAGTTTTCAAGAAGCACGACGTGCGCTACTTCTTCTACAACGGCGGCAACGACTCGATGGACACCTGCAACAAGATCAGCAAGTATATGCAGAAGGTCGGCTACGAGTGCCGCGTGATGGGCGTGCCGAAGACCATCGACAACGACCTCTACGGCACCGACCACTGCCCGGGCTTTGCCTCCGCCGCGAAGTACATCGCCACGAGCTGCATGGAGGTCTGGCACGACGCGCGCGTGTACGACAAGGGCATGATCTGCATCATCGAGATCATGGGCCGCCACGCGGGCTGGCTGACCGCCGCCGCCGCGCTCGCGAGCGCCTACGGCGCGGGCCCCGATCTCATCTACCTGCCGGAGACGGACTTCGACATGGAGCAGTTTTTGGCGGACGTGGAGCGCGTCTACAAGGAGACCGGCAACTGCATGGTCGCCGTGTCCGAGGGCATCCACTACGCGGACGGGAGCTTCGTCTCCGAGGCGAAGACCAGCGCGACGGACGGCTTCGGTCACGCGCAGCTCGGCGGCCTCGCGGCGCTGCTGGCGAACATCGTGAAGGAGCGCACGGGCGCGAAGGTGCGCGGCATCGAGCTGTCGCTGCTCCAACGCTGCGGCGCGCACCTCGCGAGCCAGACCGACGTCGAGGAGAGCTTTATGGCGGGCAAGGCGGCGGTGGAAAACGCCGTCGCGGGCGTCACGGACAAGATGGTCGCGTTCGAGCGCGAGACCGTGGACGGCCGCTACGCCTGCAAGACCAAGCTGCTGGACCTCACGGACGTGGCGAACTACGAGAAGAAGGTCCCGCTCGAGTGGATCAACGCGGCGCACAACGGCGTGACACGCGAATTCATCGACTATGCGCTCCCGCTCATCCAGGGCGAGACGAAGCTGGTCAAGGTCGATTCGCTGCCGCGGTTTGCGAAGCTCAAAAAGGTGCTGGCATAACGGCATGAAAAATCCCCGTCGGATGGCGGGGATTTTTTTGCTTTCTCTCACGCAAGGCTCGCGGTGATGATCGCCATTGAGTAGACCTCCTGCCCGTTGCAGCCGCGGGAGAGGTCGTTGATCGGCGCGTTCAGACCCAGCAGGATCGGGCCGTAGGCGTCGAAGCCTCCGAGACGCTGCGCGATCTTGTAGCCGATGTTGCCGGCGTTGATGTCGGGGAAGATGAACACGTTCGCCTTGCCGCCCACGCCGCCGTCGAGATGTTTTGTGCGCGCGACGACGGGCGAGGTCGCCGCGTCGAACTGCATCTCGCCGTCGATGGGCACGTCGGGCATCGCGGCGCGCGCCTTGTCGCAGGCGTTGCGCATCTTGTCCACGGTCTCGCCCTTGCCGCTGCCCTTGGTCGAGTAGCTCAAAAACGCCACGCGCGGGTCAACGCCGAACACGCGCGCGCACTGCACGGTCTCCTGCGTGATCTCCACGAGGTCGTCCTCGGTGGGGTCGATGTTGATCGCGCAGTCCGCCATGGCGAGGACTTCGTTTTCGCCGGTGCCGCGCTCGCGCACCATGATGAAGCAGGACGACACGATCTTGTTGCCCGCCTTGGTCTTGACGAGCTGGAGCGCGGGGCGCACGGTGTCCGCCGTCGAATACGTTGCGCCGCCGAGCAGGCAGTCCGCCTCGCCCATCGCGACGAGCATCGTGCCGAAGTAGTTCGCCTGCTTGAGCGCGGCGCGGCACTGCTCCTCGGTCATCTTGCCCTTGCGCAGCTCGACCATCTTCGCCACCATCTCGTCCATCCTCGGATAGCCGTCGGGATCGACGATCTCCGCGCCGCGGATGTTGAAGCCCGCCTCCTCCGCCGCCGCGAAGATCTCGCTCTCCTTGCCGACGAGCAGGGGCTTCAAAAACGTGCCGGACAGCAGCCGCGCGCTCGCCTCGAGTATGCGGGCGTCCGTGCCCTCCGTGAATACGATCGTCTTGGGGTGCTCCTTCAGCCCCCGGATCATGTCGCCGAAACCAAACATATGCGTTTTCCTCCCAAGTGCCGCCGCGCGGCATATTTCTATGATGCCATCATAGCGCAAAACGCTCCGCCGCTCAAGTCGTTTTTTCAAAAAAGTCTTGACGGACGGCGGCAAACACGGTATGATGCTATTTGTTACAAATTGTAACCATTTTTTGGCTGCGCCGTTTTCAAAGGATACGTTTCGTTCATGGCAGAACAGGATCAAAACCGGATACACACCGCCGAGCGCCGGCAGCGGGAGCGGGACGCGCGCCCGCTTTCGGAGCGGCTGCTCGCGGCGCTCGCGTTTCTCGGCGCGCTGCCCGATCTGCTGTGGCGGCGCGTCCGCCGCATCGCGCCGCGCTTTCGTGCGCTGCACCGCGAGCACAGGGCGGGCAACTTCCCCGAATCCGACCGCCGGCTCATCCAACTGCTCCTGCTGCTCGTCGGGCTGCTGCCGATGGCGCGCTCGCTCCTGCGGGAGCGTCTGTTCCACCACCGCCGCCGCAGCGTCCGCGCCGACACGGCGCGCCGCAAGCGCGTGCAGCCCGCCGCGTTCGTCTGCGCGGCGCTGGGCGTCGCCGCGGTCACGGCGTTCTTCTCGCTCTACACCCCCGCCACCGCCGTGCGCTACAACGGCGAGGTGCTGGACGTCGTGCGCAGCCGCGCCAAGGCGAAGGCGGTCGCGGCGCGGGTCGAGGGGCTGACCGCCGAGACGCTGGGCGGCGCGTTCGCGCTGGAGGACGGCGCGATCCGCTACTCCGCGCGCCTCGTGCGCCGCAGCGAGGTCGCCGCGCCGGAGGAGCTGGAACGCGAGCTGACCGAAGAGATCGGGCTAGTCGCCTACGGCTACTCGCTCTACATCGACAACGAGCTGGTCGGCTCGACGCAGTACGAGGGCGCCATCGAGGCGCTGCTGGAGCAGATCCGGCAGGCAAGCTCCTCCGCGGACACGCTCTCGGTGGACTTCATCGAGGACGTGCGCGTCGTCGAGGGCTATATCCCGACGGAGCAGCTCGTCAATCTGGGGCGCATCGCCGAGGTCATCAACAGCACGAAGAGCGGCGAGGTGACGTACACGGTCGAGCGCGGGGACACCTGGGGCAAGATCGCGGCGAACAACGGCATGAGCAACGACGAGCTGCTCGCGATCAACCCGGGCTACGACATCAACAAGCTGAACATCGGCGACGTGCTGGTGCTGAGCAAGGAGGTCCCCTACCTGACCGTCCGCGTCACGGAGCGGCAGAACTACGTCGAGGACGTGAACTTCGACATCAACTATATCGACGACGCTTCGATGTATCAGGGCGACACGCGCGTCATCACGAAGGGCGTGTACGGCACGGCGGACGTGGTGGCGGACGTGGTGTACGTCAACGGCGTGGAGACCGAGCGCACGGTCATCTCGCAGGTCATGCTGACCGCGCCGAGCACGGAGACCCGCGCGCGCGGCACGAAGGAGCGTCCGAGCTGGCTGCCGACGGGCAGCTTCCGCTGGCCCGCGTCGGGGCGCATCACGTCGTACTTCGGCTACCGCAACACGGGCATCCGCGGCGCGACGACGAACCATCAGGGCATCGACATCGCCTGCGCCTACGGCTCGCCGATCTACGCCGCCGACGGCGGCACGGTGGAGTACACGGGCTACAAGGGCGCGATGGGCTACACGGTCATCATCAACCACGGCAACGGCTACAAGACGTATTACGAGCATTGCAGCTCGTTCACCTGCTCGGCGGGGCAGCACGTTTACAAGGGCCAGCAGATCGCGCGCGTCGGGCGCTCCGGCGTCGCCAGCGGCGCGCACTGCCACTTCGGCATCCAGAAGAACGGGACGTATGTGAACCCGCTGCGGTATTTGCCATAGGGAGAACATTCCTGAAACCGTTTCTTCTTTCGCCTTGCCGAAGAAGAAATGGTTTCAGACTTCCGTAGAAGAAAGGGCGCCGACCGGCATTGTGCCGGTTGGCGTCCTTTTTGTGTCTTATTTACGCTGTTTCCCGTGAGACGATCTGACGGTGCGTCTTCGGTCCGCTGCCGCTCTTTGGGATACCAGCGCAATGTTGCGCCGCTTCGTTTTACGACAACGTCGAATAAGGGGTAGCAAATGCCAACCTGTACGGGCATGACCGCGTAGTGTAGGCGCGATAACCTAAAAATTACCAGAAATGTTGCCGATAAGCGTCTTTCCTTCTACGGAAGTCTGAAACCGTTTCTTCCTTTCCACAAGAGGAAAGGAAGAAACGGTTTCAGTTACGCCTCCGCGCCACGCAATAGCATAGGTACCCCGCGGCCACGCCCAGCGTGTTCATCAGCACGTCGCGCACGTCGGCGGAGCGCCCGAGCGGGAGCTGCAGCAGCTCCACCGCCGCGGACAGCGCCAGCCCCAGCGGGACGGCGCGCCAGCCCACGCACCGCCACGCCGACGGCACCAGCGCGCCGAACGGAACGAACAACAGCGCGTTCGCCAGCGCCTCGCGGTTGCGCAGGCGGCGCAGCTTCCACAGGATGCGCCAGCGGCCCGCGTCCAGCACGGGCGCGTAGTACGCCCAGCCCGCTTCGCGCGGCGGCGTCCGCCAGCGCAGCCAGTACCAGAAGTCGCGGATCAGATTGCGCGGCGTGAGCAGCAGCGCGAACAGCTCCACGGCGTAGCCCGCGAGCAGCGCGAGCAGCAGTTCCCGCCCCAGCGCGCCGCCGCGCTTGCGCCGGAGCAAAAAGCACAGCGCGCCGCCGAGCACCGCGAACGGCGCGACGTACAGCGCCTCCCGCCAATAGTAGCTCATGCCGGGATCCCGAACAGCCGCCTGCCGTTCGCCGCCGTGAGTTCGACGAGCTCCTCCGCCGTCATGCCGCGTATCTCCGCCAGCCTCTCCGCGACATAGCGCAAATTGCGCGAGTCGTTGCGCGTGCCGCGCAGCGGCGCGGGCGGGAGATAGGGCGAGTCCGTCTCGAGCAAAATGCGCTCGAGCGGCGCTTCCGCCGCGACCTCCACGGTTTTACGCGCGTTCTTGTACGTCAGAGGGCCGTCAAAGCCGACGTACCAGCCGCGCTTCCACAGCTCCCGTGCCAGCTCGACGCTGCCGGAATAGCAGTGGAACACGCCGCGCAGCGCCGGAAACTCGCAGACGATGGCGAAGCAGTCGGCGTGTGCGTCGCGGTCGTGGACGACGACGGGCAGGTCGAGCTCGACCGCCAGCGCGAGCTGGCGGCGGAACACGTCCTGCTGCCATGCCTTCGGCGGGTTCTCCGCCCAGTGGTAGTCCAGCCCGATCTCCCCGATGGCGACGACCTTCGGGCGCGCCGCCAGAGCGCGCAGCGCGTCCAAGTCCGGCGGCCGGAACGGCGCGCAGTCCTCGGGGTGCCAGCCCACCGCGGCGTAGACGTGGGGGAACCGCTCCGCGAGCGCGACCGCCTTGCGCGAGCTTTCAAGGTCGCAGCCGGGGTCGAGGATCAGCCCGACGCCGCTCTTGGGCATGGAAGCGAGCAGCTCGGCGCGATCCGCGTCGAACTGCTCGTCGTCGTAATGGGCATGGGTGTCGAAGAGCATCCGTTCACCGCCTTGTCAAATCCTGTCGAATATGGTATATTGTCCACGCTGCCGCACCTCCGCAGTGAGAGGAGGTGAGGATTTTGGATACCCTCATAACCTTTATCCTTTCTGTTATGGCAGGGATAGTCGCCTACTATCTCTGCAAGTGGTGGGACGGAAAGTAGGCAGCGCCGCCCGCGGTTTGGTCAGCCGTACATAGCGTGAAATGACAAGGGACCCCTCGGAAGTGCAGACCTTCCGAGGGGTTCCGCTTGTTTTTGGATTTTGGAAACCTGTCATAACCTTGCCTATAGCCTTTGCCTACGTTTATTATAGCGTAGTATTGCCAAAAGTCAAGCGCAATTTTGCGTTCAGCACATCTTCGCGCCCGCGGGGATGGCGTCGTCGAGGATCACGAGATGCAGCTTCTCCTCGCCGTTTTCGCGGTGCACGGCGGAGATCAGCATACCGCAGCTCTCCAGCCCCATCATCTTGCGCGGCGGGAGATTGACGATGGCGAGCAGCGTCTTGCCGACGAGCTGCTCCGGCTCGTAGAACTTGTGGATGCCGGACAGGATCTGCCGCTCCGCGCCGCTGCCGTCGTCGAGCGTGAAGCGCAGGAGCTTTTCGCTCTTTTTCACCGCCTCGCACGCCTTGACCTTCACCGCGCGAAAATCGCTCTTGCAGAACGTGTCGAAGTCCACGCTCCCGGTCTCGAACGGCTCCAGCTCGACGGGGGACGGCTTCTCCGCCGCTTGCAGCGCCTCCAGCGCCGCGAGCTCCGCCTCCGCGTCGATGCGCGGGAAGACCGCTTCGCCCTTGCGGACGGTCACGCCGTCGGGCAGCACGCCGAAGACCGCCGCGCTCTCCCACGTCCGCGCGCTCGCGTCCGCGCCGATCTGGGAGAATATCTTCTCGCAGCTCTCGGGCATGAACGGCGTCAGCAGCACCGTGCAGACGCGCACCGTTTCCAGCAGGTTGTAGAGCACGTTTGCAAGGCGGGGCTTCTTCGCCTCGTCCTTCGCCAGCACCCACGGCGCGGTCTCGTCGATATACTTGTTCGCGCGCTGAATGACCTGGAAGACCGCCTCGAGCGCGTTCTGGAACTGGAACTTCTCCATCTGGGCTTCGTAGCGCCCGCGCAGCGACGTTACCGTATCCAGCAGCTCGCCGTCCGCCGGCTCCGCCGCGTCCGTCTTCGGCAGCGTGCCGCCGAAATACTTCTCGACCATCGCCGTCGAGCGGCTGACGAGGTTGCCGAGGTCGTTCGCGAGATCGACGTTGATCGTGTTGATGAGCAGCTCGTTGCTGAAATTGCCGTCGCTCCCGAACGGGAACGTGCGCAGCAGGAAGAAGCGCAGCGCGTCCACGCCGAATCGTTCGGCGAGGAGATACGGATCGACGACGTTGCCCTTGGACTTCGACATCTTCCCGCCGTCCATGACGAGCCAGCCGTGCCCGTAGACCTTCTTCGGTAGCGGGAGAGAGAGAGCCATTTGTATTATCGGCCAGTAGATCGTGTGGAAGCGGACGATATCCTTGCCTATAACGTGCAGATCG
>JAFSZQ010000128.1 GCA_017458885.1 Oscillospiraceae bacterium | reverse complement strand
GCTACCGGGGGGGTTGCGTTTGCACCCCGCGCTTTTTTGCCTTGCAAGTGTCCCCAGATTGTGCTATGGTAAAGAGGTAAAAATAGGTGGAAAAGGAACGGTATGGACAGAACGACCCTGTTGGACCGCGCCGCGCGGAGCGCGGAGGAGCGGGCGCTGCTCTCGCACGTGCTGGATCGGTGCGAGCAGAGCCGGACGCGCAACGTCCCCGCGCGCACGGACTTTTTGAGTCCCGCGGAGCTGCGGAGCGCGACGGAGCTGCTCCACGCCGCGAAGTATCACGACGGCTGGGCGGCGATCGGCGGCTACGAGGGCGCGGAGCGGCGGATGCTCTGCTTCCTGCCCGACTGGCAGGAGGAGCCGGACGCGGAGGCGTGCCTCGCGGCGTTGCGCGTGCGCTGGCACGAGACGGAGACGCTTTCGCACCGCGACCTGCTGGGCAGCCTGACGGCGCTTGGCATCGTGCGCTCAAAGCTCGGGGACATCCTCGCGTCGGAGCGTTCGGCGGACGTGATCGTCTGCGCCGACGCCGCGGACTTCCTGCTGCGGGAGTGGACGGGCGCGGGGCGCGTCAGGTTCCACGCGGAGCGCGTCGCGCTCGCGGCGCTGGACGTGCCGGAGCGGCGCGTCGCGGAGGTGCGCGACACGGTGGCGACGCTGCGGCTGGACGCGGTGGCGTCCACGGGCTTCGGCATGAGCCGCGCGAAGGCGGCGGAGCTGATCGCCTCGGGGCGCGTGCAGCTCAACCACCGCGAGACGGCGAAGCCGGACGCGCCGGTCGCGCGGGGCGACGTGGTCTCCGCCCGCGGGCTCGGCAAGTTCGAGCTTGCCGAGGTCGGCGGCTTGAGCAGAAAAGGAAGAACGGCGATCCTCATTCGCCGGTATTTGTGAGAGGTCACACTCCGTTGCGGAAAGCCGTCCCCATTCTCTGTGGAGGGGCGCATATCGCGCGTTTGAGTTTCTTTGGGCTAAGGAGAGACATCATGAAAGATCGACTGTTTTCGCTGTTGCTCGCGTTTTCATTGACGCTGACGTTTGCTCCGCCCGCACAGGCGGCGGACAGCGGCAAGTGCGGCGATCATTTGCGGTGGACGCTCAACGGCGTGGGGACGCTCACCATTTCCGGTAAAGGGCCGATGTGGAATTGGCGTGCGCTGTGTGGCACTGCCCTTGCTGTGGATGAGACGGTGGGCAAGGACGAAACGGCGCTCGAGGATGAAACGACGGCCTCCATCGAACCGCCGTGGGAGGAGATCCACAACAGAATCAAGACCGTGGTGATCAAACACGGCGTGACGAGCATTGGGAGCGAAGCGTTCAGCGACTGCAAGTTTTTGGCGTCGATCACCATTCCGAGCAGCGTGACGAGCATCGGGGGCGCAGCGTTCAGCAATTGTATTTCGCTGGCGTCGATCACGCTTCCGAACAGCGTGACAAGCATTGGGGAATACTCGTTCAGCAATTGCGATTTGCTGACGTCGATCACGTTTCCGAACGGTGTTACGAGTATTGGGATGGGAGCATTCGACAACTGCGATCTACTGGCGTCGGTCACGATCCCGAACAGCGTCACGAGCATTGGGAGATATGCGTTCAGCGGTTGCGCACCGTTGACCGATGTGTACTACGGCGGTACGGAGAAACAGTGGAACGAGCTCTATGATATGGGGAAAACCATCCCTCGTCCTGCCGTGACGGTTCACCTGAACAACGGCGCATCTTTTTACCCCAACGGCATCTGCGGAGAGAACCTGACCTGGGCTATCGTACACGGTACGCTCACCGTTTCGGGCAAGGGGAAGATGACGGATGCTCCATGGAGCATTTATGCTGAGTCCATTCAAACAGCGATACTTGAAAGCGGCGTAACAAGCATCGGAGAGGATGCGTTCAACAGATGCGCCTCGCTGACGTCGATCGTTATCCCGAACAGCGTGACAAGCATCAAGGAGGATGCGTTCAATAGCTGCGCTTCGCTGACGTCGATCGAACTTCCGCGCAGTGTGACGAGCATCGGGGGCGATGCATTTCGCTACTGCTCGTCTCTGGCGTCGATTGCAATTCCGGACGGCGTGACCGGTGTTGGAGACGGGACATTTTTTCATTGCTCGTCTCTGACGTCGATCACTCTTCCGAACAGCGTGACGTATATCGGACATGACGCGTTCAATAGCTGCGCTTCGCTGACGTCGATCGAACTTCCGAGCAGCGTGACAAGCATCGGGGACAGTGCGTTTCGCTACTGCTCATCTCTGGCGTCGATTGCCGTTCCGAATGGCGTAACGAGCATTGGGAAGAGCGCGTTTGATGAGTGTACGTCACTGGCGTCGATCACGCTTCCGAACAGTGTGACAAGCATCGGAGAGGGTGCGTTTCGCTACTGCTTGTCATTGACGTCGATCACGATTCCGGACAGCGTGAGAAGCATCGGAAAGAGTGCGTTCGTCCGCTGCTCGTCGCTGGAGTCGATCGCCATTCCAAACGGCGTGACAAGCATTGGAGGAGGAGCGTTCATCAGTTGCTCGTCACTGGCGTCGATCACGCTTCCGAACAGTGTGACGAGCATTGGCGATTGGGCATTCAAGGAGTGCACGTCTCTGGCGTCGATCATTATCCCAAGCAGTGTAACGAGCATCGGAGACAGAGCGTTTGACGGATGCGCTTCGCTGACGTCGATCCGTGTGGATGGAAATAATCCGGTCTATTGTTCTGCGGACGGCGTTTTGTTTACCAAGGACATAACGACCTTGCTGCAATATCCCGTTGGGAGGAGCAGCGCGACCTATGCCATCCCCGCGGGAGTGACGGATATAGGAGAACTGGCGTTCTGCGGCTGCTCCGCCCTGATGTCGCTTGCCATCCCCGCCAGCGTCACAAAAATCGGAAGGATGACCTTCGACGGCTGCAAGATCACCGATGTGTACTATGGCGGCACCGAGGCGCGGTGGAAAACCGACTTCTTATCCACCGGCAGAGAAAATACCTCCTGCTTTATGGGCGCGACTGTCCATTTGCCTGACGGATCTATGCTTTATCCGAGCGGCAGCTGCGGGGATGCTTTGACGTATGAGGTTATCAGCGGTACGCTCATCATCTCCGGCACAGGCGACATGGCGAATTATCTTTCATCGAGGGCGATGACCCCGTGGTATGGGTTCCGTATCAACGCAGTTGTGCTTAAGAGCGGCGTCACGGGCATTGGAGAGGGTGCGTTTCGCGGTTGCTCGTCACTGCCGTCGATCACGATCCCAAACAGTGTAACGCGCATTGGAGATTTTGCATTTGAGAGGTGCTCGTCACTGACGTCGATCACGATCCCGAACAGCGTGACAAACATTGGGGAGGATGCGTTTCGCGATTGTTTGTCACTGACGACGATCACGATCCCGGACAGCGTAACGAGCATTGGAGATCGTGCATTTGTAGATTGTTCCGCCTTAACGTCGGTCACGATCTCTGCCGGCGTGACACACATCGGGGAATCGGCGTTTGCACGTTGCTCAGCCTTAACGTCGATCGACGTGGACGCAAACAATCCTGCCTATCGCTCGGTGGACGGCGTCCTATTCAACAGGAGCAAAACGACGCTGTGGCAGTACCCGGCCAAAAAGAGCGGCAAGGATTACGTCATTCCCGCCGGTGTGACGAGCATTGAGGATGAGGCGTTCTACTCTTGCGCCTCTCTGGAGTCGGTCATCATCCCCGACAGCGTGACGAGCATTGGAGGAGGCGCGTTCTGCGCATGTACCGCGCTGACGTCGATCGCTATTCCCGCCGGCGTCAAAACCATCTGGGGCGGGGCGTTCTCCGGCTGCTCCGCCTTGGCGTCGATCAACGTGGCAGCGAATAATTCCGTTTATCGTTCGGTGGACGGCGTCCTATTCAACAAGAACAAGACGACGCTGCTGTTATATCCCGCCGGAAAGAGCAATACGGATTACACCATTCCCAACGGTGTGACAAGCATCGGGGAGTGGGCATTTGGAGATTGTCCCGCTTTAACGTCGATCACTCTCTCCGCCAACGTGACAGACATCAGGAGCTATGCGTTCGTGGGCTGCAGTGAGCTGACGTCGCTTACCGTTCCCGCCAGTGTCATGAACATCGAAGATCATGCGTTTGACAACTGCGACAAGCTTGCCGACGTGTACTACGGCGGCACGGAGCCCCAGTGGGACGGCATTTCGATTGATTTTTACAACAGTTGCCTCTGGGACGCGTTTGTCCACTACAACTCCGTCCCCGCGGGTCGCGCTTGAAGAGGCTTGCCGAGGTCGGCGGCTTGAGCAGAAAAGGAAGAACGGCGATCCTCATTCGCCGGTATTTGTGAGAGGACGGCAATGGAACGACACAAGATAGAGCGCATCAACGAGCTGGCGAGAAAAGCGAAGACGGCGCAGGGGCTGACGGATGCGGAGACCGCCGAGCGCGCGGCGTTGCGGCGGGAATACATCGACGCGGTGACGGGAAACCTCAAGGCGCAGCTCGACAACACCTACCTCGTGGACGAGGCGGGGAACAAACGGAAATTGACGCCCCGCGGGGGAAAGAGGGAAACGACATGAGCGAGTGGAGATACGACGAGAGCAGCGGCTCGTTCCGCCGGAGCGACGGCTACCGGCGCAAAAACGACAACGATTGGGGAAGCTGGGCGCTGATCGTGTTCCTGTTCCTCGTCGGGGCGTGGCCCGTGGGGCTGTGGCTGCTCATCGCGAAGCTGGCGGATACGCCCGCGCCGGCGCGGAGACCCGCGGCGCAGACGGCGAAGAGCTCCGCCGAAAGCAGGGTCAGCAAGGCGGCGAAGAAGGTCACGAAGACACCCAGCGACACGGACGGGACGGCAAAGCTGCTCCAGATCGTCGGCGGCGCGGTGATGGCGTTCGCCGGCGTCGGCGCGCTGTTTGAAGCGGGCGCGCTGTTCAGCGGCGGGCTGGACTGGTCGGCGCTGCTCTCCGCGCTCGGCATCTTCGTCGGCGGCGCGGCGATGCTGCTCTCCGGCGCGCGGATGCGGACGCGCCGCGCGCGCGTCGCGCGCTACCGCGCCGTGATGGGCGAGCGCGACTTCATTACCGTCACGGAGCTCGCGGAGGTCACGGGGAAGAAGCGGAGCGTCGTGGAGCGGGACGTCGACTACATGGTGCGCCAGAACCTGCTCGGCGTCGGCGCGTTCTACGACGCGGGGCGCGGCGTGCTGTTCCGCAGCGCGGACGCCTACCAGCGGTATTTACAGGAGCGCACGAAGAAGGAGGACCTCACGCCGAAGGAGGCGAACGAGGGCTGGTCCGGCGCGCTGCGCGCCATCCGCGAGGCGAACGACCGCATCCCCGACCCCGTGTTCTCCGAAAAGCTCGACCGCATGGAGGAGCTGGCGGGCAAGATCTTCAAAGAGGTCGAGACGCACCCCGAAAAGCAGAAGCAGGCGGCGACGTTCTTCGACTACTACCTGCCCACGACGCTCAAGCTGCTGGCGACCTACACCGAGTTCGAGGACGCGGGCATCGAGGGCGAGAACCTGCGCCAGGCGAAGGCGCGCATCGAGTCCATCATGGACAACCTGCTTGAAAACTTTGCGCGCCAGCTCGACGAGCTGTACCGCAGCGAGGCGCTGGACGTGGACGCGGACATCCGCGTGATGGAGACGATGCTCGAGCGCGATCTTTCGAGCGTGGAGCGCGATTTCGGTCTGGGCGGCGGTACGGCGGCGGAAACCAAGCCATAGAAAGGAAGTGCCTTACATGGAAAATCGGCTCGACTCCATGGCGTTTTACGGCGGCGATCTGCATGACGGCTACCGCTACTTCGGCGCGCATCCGGCGGAGCGCGGCGGCGAAGCGGGCTGGCTGTTCCGCGTCTGGGCGCCGAACGCGCAGGCGGTGTCCGTCGTGGGCGACTTCTGCGGCTGGGACAACGGGGCGTACCCGATGCATCGCAACGAGCAGGATATGTGGGAGGCGTTCGTCCCCCGTCTCAAGGAGTATGACATCTACAAATTCGCGGTCACGGCGCCCTCGGGCGAGGTCACGCTCAAAGCCGACCCCTACGCCTTCCACGCGGAGACGCGCCCGAACACGGCGAGCAAGCTCTACGACCTCGCGGGCTACGAGTGGCACGACGCGCGGTGGATGAGCGCGCGGCGCGAAAAACTGGTCTACGACCATCCGCTCAACATCTACGAAGTCCACCTCGGCTCGTGGCGCAGGCGCGGCGACGGCGCGGTGTACGACTACCGCTCCCTCGCCGACGAGCTTTCGGCGTACTGCCTGGACCTCGGCTACAACTGCGTGGAGCTGATGCCCGTCACTGAGTATCCGCTCGACGACTCGTGGGGCTATCAGGCGACGGGCTACTTCGCCGCGACCTCGCGCTACGGCACGCCGAAGGACTTCATGTATTTTGTTGACAAGCTGCACGAGAATCATATTTCCGTCATCCTCGACTGGGTACCCTCGCACTTCTGCAAGGACACCCACGGCCTGCGCGACTTCGACGGCACGAGCACCTACGAGTACGCCGACCCGCGCAAGCGCGAGCATTTGAGCTGGGGCACGCGCGTGTTCGACTACGGGCGCGGCGAGGTGCGCAGCTTCCTGCTCTCCTCGGCGGCGTTCTGGCTGAAAGAATTCCATGTGGACGGGCTGCGCGTGGACGCGGTGGCGTCGATGCTCTACCTCGACTACGACCGCCGCGACGGCGAATGGTCGCCCAACGTCTACGGCGGGCACGAGAACCTCGAGGCGATCGGGTTTTTGCGTGCCCTGAACCAAATGGCGTTTGCGTTTGACCCGGGTGTTTTGATGGTGGCGGAGGAATCGACCGCGTGGCCGAGCGTCACCAAGCCCGCGGAGGACGGCGGGCTGGGCTTCAATCTCAAGTGGAACATGGGCTGGATGAACGATATGTGCCACTACCTCAAGCTCGACCCGTGGTTCCGCCAGTTCCACCACAAGGACATCACGTTCTCTTTTCTGTATGCGTTCAGCGAGAACTACGTCCTGCCCATCTCCCACGACGAGGTGGTGCACATGAAGGGCTCGCTGCGCGGGAAAATGCCCGGCGACGACTGGGGACAGCTCGCGAGCGTGCGCGGCTTCACGGCGTACCTCTGCGCGCACCCGGGCAAGCAGCTCACGTTCATGGGCGCGGAGCTGGGACAGTGGCACGAGTGGAACTTCGAGGGGCAGCTCGACTGGTATCTGCTGCGCGACAACGAGGAGAACCGGCAGACGCAGGACTTCTTCCGCGCCATCAACCGCTTCTATCTCGAAAGCCCCGAGCTGTGGCAGATCGACTTCAGTTGGGAGGGCTTCGAGTGGCTCGTGCCCGACGACAACGAGGACAACGTCGTTGTGTTCCTGCGGCGCGACAAGAAGGGGCACGAGCTGATCGCCGCCGTCAACTTCTCGCCCAACCACTACGAGAACTACCGCTTCGGCGTGCCGCCCAAGCGCGAGTATACCGAGGTCTTCAACACCGACCGTCCCGAGTTCGGCGGCAGCGGCTGGAACGACAACGGCGTTGTGAAGTGCGAGCGCGTGGCGTCCCACGGCAAGGAGGCGTCCATCGCCGTCACGCTCCCGCCCTACGGCGCGATCTTCCTGCGCGGCAAGGGTACGCTTCCCGCCGTGAAAGCGGCGAAAACAAAACAGAGATCAGGAGGGCAAAGCGTGTGAAAAAAGAGTGCATCGCCATGCTGCTCGCCGGCGGACAGGGAAGCCGGCTCTACGTTCTGACGGAGAACATGGCAAAGCCCGCCGTTCCCTTCGGCGGCAAATACCACATCATCGACTTCCCCCTCTCCAACTGCGCCAACGCGGGCATCGACACCGTGGGCGTGCTGACGCAGTACCGCCCGCTGGAGCTCAACGCCTACATCGGCTCCGGTCAGCCCTGGGATCTCGACCGCGACGGCGGCGGCGTCCACATCCTGCCCCCGTATCAGAGCGCCACGGGCGCGAGCTGGTACAAGGGCACGGCAAACGCCATCTACCAGAACATCGGCTTTGTGGATATGTACGACCCCGAGTACGTCGTCGTGCTCTCCGGCGACCACATCTACAAGATGGACTACGCCGAGATGCTGCAAGCCCATAAGAAGGCGGGCGCAGCCTGCACCATCGCCGTGATGGAGGTGCCGTGGAACGAGGCGTCCCGCTTCGGCATCATGAGCGTGGACGGGGCGGACCGCATCACCGAGTTCGCCGAAAAGCCGAAGGAGCCGAAGAGCAACCTCGCGTCCATGGGCATCTACGTCTTCTCGTGGAACAAGCTGCGCGAATACCTCATCGCGGACGAGAACGACGCCGCGAGCGAGAACGACTTCGGCAAGAACGTCATCCCCGCCATGCTCGGCGCGGGCGAGACGATGCTCGCTTACCGTTTCGCGGGCTACTGGAAGGACGTCGGCACGCTCGACTCCCTCTGGGACGCGAACATGGATATGCTCGCCACCGGCAGCGGGCTCGACCTCTTCGAGCACGACTGGCCCATCTACGGGCGCTCCACCAACGCGCCGCCCGCGTTCCTCGGCGCGGCGTCGCACACCGAGCACAGCGTCGTCACACGCGGCTGCGTGGTCGAGGGCGCGGCGGAGAACTCCGTGCTCTCCGAGAACAGCACGGTCGAGGAGGGCGCGCGCGTCGAATACTCGATCCTCATGCCCGGCGCGGTCGTGAAGCGCGGCGCGCGCGTGTCCTACGCCATCATCGGCGAAAACGCCGTCGTCGGCGAGAACGCCGCCGTCGGCTCCGCGCCGGACGGCAGCGAGGGCTGGGGCGTCACGGTCGTGGGGCCGGGGACGCGGATGCCCGCGGACTGCGTGCTCAAGGCGAACCATATGCTCAACAGGGACGGGAAGGAGGCGGTGAGATGAACGGTCTGCACGGCGTCATTTTCTCCTACGAGAAGGAGCCCGGGCTGCGCGAGCTGGTCGAGCATCGGATGCCCGCCTCGATCCCCTTCGGCGGACGCTACCGCATCATCGACTTCATGCTCTCCAATATGCAGAACGCGGGCGTGACGGACGTGGGCATCGTGCTGCATGGCAACTACCAGAGCCTGCTCGACCACGTCGGCAACGGCAAGACTTGGGATATGTCGCGCAAGTACGGCGGGCTGCGCATCCTGCCGCCGTTCGCAGACAACCGCAAGTATCAGAGCGAGGAGTTCCGCGGCAAGATGGAGGCGCTCGCGGGCGTGCGCTCGTACCTCGAGGAGATCCGGCAGGACTACGTCGTTCTCGCGGACAGCGATCTCATCATCAACATCGACCTCGGCGCGGTCTACGACGCGCACCTCGCCTCGGGCGCGGACATCACCTGCGTCTGCTCGTCCGACTACCGCCAGACCGAGGACGCGACGTTCTTCGTGCTGGACGGGGACGGACGGGTCGTCAGGACGCTCGCCGATCCCAAGCGGCCGGAGGGCTACCACAGCCTTGAGATCTACGTCATGAGCAAGGAGCTGCTGCTCCGGCTCGTGGACGAGTGCGAGGCGGAGGAGAAGGTCAGCTTCCGCAAGGACGTGCTCGTCGCGATGCGCGACCGGCTGGACGTGCGCGGCTACGTCTTCGACGGGCTTGCCGCGCAGATCCGCACGGTCAAGGAGTACTACGACCGCAGCATGGATATGCTCCGGCCGCGCGTCTACCGCGAGCTGTCCACCGCCGCGCGTCCCATCCGCGCCAAGGAGGACGACGAGACGCCGACCTACCTCGCGCCGGAGAGCAAGGTCGTCAACGCCCTCGTCGCCGACGGCTGCATCGTCGAGGGCATGGTCGAGAACAGCATCCTGTTCCCGGGCGTCACGGTCGGGCGCGGCGCGGTGGTGAAGAACAGCGTGCTTTTCAAGGGCGTGAGCGTGGGGGAGGACGTCTCCGTCAGCTACGTCATCGCGGACAAGAATGTGACCGTCGGCCGCGGCGGGACGCTCATCGGACACGAGAACTACCCCATCGTGATCGCCAAGGACGCTGCCGTTTGAATTTTTGAATTAGGAAAGGAAGCGCGGTATGAATATCCTGTATGTGACCAGCGAGGCCGCACCGTTCTGCAAGACCGGCGGGCTCGCGGACGTATCGGGCAGCCTGCCGGCGTCGCTCGCCGAGAACGGCGACGCGGTCTCCGTCATCCTGCCGCTGTACCAGAGCGTCGCGGACGGCTTCCGCGACGAGCTGGAATTTGTGAAGTGGACGTACGTCCGCCTCGCGTGGCGCAGCGTGTACTGCGGACTGTTCCGCCTCGCGCGCGACGGCGTGACGTGGTACTTCGTGGACAACGAATACTACTTCAAGCGCGGCGAGCTGTACGGCTACTACGACGACGCGGAACGCTTCGGCTTCTTCTCCCGCGCGGTGACGGAGCTGCTGCGCGACCTGCCCGCGAAGCCCGACGTCGTGCACTGCAACGACTGGCAGAGCGCGCTCGTGCCCATCTATATCCACGACGAGGCGGTGCGCGACGAGTTCTACAAGAGCATCCGCACCGTCATCACCATCCACAACATCGAGTATCAGGGGCGCTACGGGCGCGAGCTGCTGGAGGACCTGTTCGGTCTGGCGCGGGGCTGGTACGACGGCGGCACGCTTGCGTACGAGGAGGACATCAACCTGCTCAAGGGCGCCATCGTCAACGCCGACGCGGTCACGACGGTCAGCCCCACCTACGCGCGGGAGCTGAAGTACGCCTACTTCGCCCACGGGCTGGAGAACGTGATCTCGATGTGCGAGGGCAAGCTCCACGGCGTGCTCAACGGCATCGACGTCAAGAGCTACGATCCGCGCACGGACAAGAGCATCGTCGCGACCTACAGCGAGACGAATCTCGCGGGCAAGGCGAAGTGCAAGGAACAGCTCCAGCAGGCGCTTGGCCTGCAAACGCGGCGCGACGTGCCCATCGTCGCGATGGTCACGCGCTTCGTCTCCCACAAGGGGCTCGACCTCGTGTGCGAGACGCTCGACGCCATGATGGAGCAGGACGTCCAGTTCGTCGTGCTCGGCAAGGGCGACGCGCAGTACGAGGCGTTCTTCAACTACGCCGCCGCGCGCTATCCCGGGCGCTTCGCCGTCTACCTCGGCTATTCCGAGGCGCTCGCGCGCCAGATCTACGCCGGCGCCGACCTGTTCCTCATGCCGTCCAAGAGCGAGCCCTGCGGGCTCTCGCAGATGATCGCCATGCGCTACGGCACGGTGCCCATCGTGCGCGAGACGGGCGGGCTCAAGGACACCGTGCACGCCTACGAGGCGTGGAACGGCGCGGGCAACGGCTTCAGCTTCGCAAACTACAACGCCGGCGATATGTGCCACGTCGTCTGCGAGGCGATCGCCCTTTACCACGGCAACGGCGCGGCGTTCAAGACGCTGCGCAAACGCGGTATGACCGAGGACTTCAGCTGGACGCGGAGCGCGCGGGAATACCACGAGATCTATGAGACGATCTGCAAGTAAAGAATGGGAGAGAAGAGAGAATGACCGCAATCGACAATGTGAAGGAAATGAAAAAGGCCCTCCGCGACAAGCTCAAGCTCAGCTACGGCTGCACCGTGGAGGAGGCGAACGAGGCGCAGATGCTCCGCGCCGCCGCGCTCGTGCTGCGCGAGCTGATGGCGGACCGCGAGATCGCGAGCAAGCGGAAAACGCGCGAGACCAGGGCGCGTCAGGTACACTACCTTTCGATGGAGTTCCTCATGGGGCGGAGCCTCATGAAAAACGCCTATAACCTCGGCGTCAGCGACTTGCTGACCAAGGCGCTCGAGGAGCTCGGCTTCCGCGCCGCCGACGTGTTCGAGGCGGAGCCGGACGCGGCGCTCGGCAACGGCGGGCTGGGCAGGCTCGCCGCCTGCTACCTTGACTCCATGACCACGCTGGACATCCCCGCCACCGGCTACTCCATCTGCTACGAGCTGGGCATCTTCCGCCAGCGCATCGTGGACGGGCAGCAGGTCGAGCTGCCGGACGACTGGAAGGAGCTCGGCGGCGCGTGGCTCGTCATCAAGCCGCAGGAGACGGAGACGGTCTACTTCGGCGGCACGCTGCGCCGCTTCTGGGACAGCGACCAGCTCCACGTCGTCTGCGAGGGCGCGACCCCCGTGCTCGCCGTGCCCTGCGACATGGAGATCGCGGGCTATCAGACCAACCACGTCAACACGCTGCGGCTCTGGGACGCCAAATCGCCCGCGCCGCTCGATATGTCGCTCTTTTCCCAGGGCGAGTACCTGCGCGCGGTGGAGCAGCACGCCATGGCGGAGACCATCGCCAAGGTGCTCTACCCCGAGGACAACCACTACGAGGGCAAGTCCCTGCGCCTCAAGCAGCAGTATTTCTTCGTCTCCGCCACGATGCAGTCCATCGTGCGCAAGCACATCGAGCAGTACGGCTCGCCGCTGGACTTCCACGAGAAGAACGTCATCCAGATCAACGACACGCACCCCGCGCTGGTCATCCCCGAGCTGATGCGCATCTTCATGGACGACGCGGGGCTTTCGTGGGACGAGGCGTGGAACATCACGCGCCGCTCCGTCGCCTACACGAACCACACGGTGCTCGCGGAGGCGCTGGAGCGTTGGCCGCAGGCGCTGATGCAGACGCTGCTCCCGCGCATTTGGGAGATCATCAGCGAGATCTCCCACCGCTGGCAGAAACAGGTCGAGGATCGGTATCACGACCCGCGCAAGACCGCCGAAATGGCGATCATCTGGGACGGGCAGGTGCGCATGGCGAACCTGTGCGTCGCGGTGTGCATGGCGGTCAACGGCGTCAGCGCGCTGCACTCCGACATCCTGCGCCGCGACCTGTTCCGCGACGCCTGCGCGATGGAGCCGTCGAAGTTCCTGAACGTCACGAACGGCGTCGACCACCGCCGCTGGCTCTCGGAGATCAACCCGGGGCTGGACGCCCTGATCCGCGACCTCGCGGGCGGCGACCGCTATCTGATGCACCCGCTGGAGCTGAAAAAGCTCGAGCGTTACGCGGCCGACGACGCGGTGCTCGCGCGCCTCGGCGAGATCAAGCGCGCGAACAAGGAGAGCTTCGCGCGGTACGTCAAGCACACGTCCGGCGTCTCGCTCAACCCCGACGCCATCTTCGACGTGCAGGCGAAGCGCCTGCACGAGTACAAGCGCCAGCTTCTGAACGTGCTGCACATCATCGCGCTCTACCAGCGTTTGCAGGACGACCCGAACATGGAGCTGCGCCCGCACACGTTCCTCTTCGGCGCGAAGGCGGCGCCCGGCTACGCCGTGGCGAAGCGTATCATCCGGCTCATCAACTCGCTCGCCGATCAGATCGACAACGATCCTCTCTGCCGCGACAGGCTGCAGGTCGCGTTTTTGGAGAACTACCGCGTCTCGCTCGCGGAGCGGCTCATGCCCGCCTCCGAGGTCAGCCAGCAGATCTCGCTCGCCGGCAAGGAGGCGAGCGGCACCGGCAACATGAAGTTCATGATGAACGGCGCGCTGACCATCGGCACGCTCGACGGCGCGAACGTCGAGATGAACGAGGTGCTCGGCGACGAGAATATGTTCCTCTTCGGGCTCCACGCCGACGAGGTCGAGCGCATGAAGCGCGAGGGCTATATGCCGCAGAAGCTCTATGCCCGCAACGAGACGCTCCACCGCGTGATCGACCGGCTCAAGCTGGGCTTCCGCGACGGCGTGAGCTATGAAGACCTCGCCCAGCGGCTGCTCATCGACGACGAGTATATGCTGCTGCAGGACTTCGACTCCTACTGCGCCGCGGAGCGCCGCGTCGCCGAGGCGTACGCCGACGCGCGCGCGTGGAACCGTATGTCGCTGCTCAACGTCGCGCGCAGCGGCATCTTTGCCGCCGACCGCGCGGTCGCGGAGTACGCGGACAACATCTGGCACGTTCCGCATCGCTGACGCGGCGCGGCACAGTGAGCATAAAGAGTATAGACATAAAGGAATTATCACCATGGAATTCACACAAGGCGTCCCCTTTGCCGAGCTTGACCTCACGCCCGAGATGCGGCGCGCGCTCGCACAGAAGGGGATCGAGACCTCCACGCCCGTGCAGGCGGGCTGCATCCCGCCGATGCGCGCGTGGAAGGACGTCATCGCCAAGGCGCCCACCGGCACCGGCAAGACGTTCGCGTTCGGCATCCCCATCATCGAGCACATCGACCCCGCGCGCGAGGAGGCGCAGGCGGTCATCCTCGCGCCCACGCGCGAGCTGGCGCTCCAGATCACGGACGAGCTGCGGCTGCTGTGCACCTATCTGCCCGGCATCCGCACCGTCTGCCTCTACGGCGGCGCGCCCATCGGCAAGCAGATCGAGCAGCTCCAGAAAAAGCCGCAGATCCTCGTCGCCACGCCCGGGCGCCTCGGCGACCACCTCAAGCGCCGCACGGCGAAGCTCGACGCCGTGGACACGGTCGTGCTCGACGAGGCGGACCGGATGCTCGACATGGGCTTCGTGCACGACGTGACGCGCCTGCTCGACAAG
>JAFSZQ010000127.1 GCA_017458885.1 Oscillospiraceae bacterium | reverse complement strand
CTTGCCCTTGCAGACCTCGCAGGGGACGTAGATGTCCGGCAGGAAGTGCATCTCGATCTTGAGCTGCCCGTCGCCGGAGCACGCCTCGCAGCGCCCGCCGCGCACGTTGAAGCTGAAGCGCCCGTTGTTGTAGCCGCGCGCCTTCGCGTCCGGCGTCGAGGCGAACAGGTCGCGGATGTCGTTGAACAGGTTCGTGTACGTCGCGGGGTTCGAGCGCGGCGTGCGCCCGATGGGCGTCTGGTCGATGCAGATGACCTTGTCGAGATGCTCCTCGCCCTCGATGGCGGTATGCCGCCCCGCGTGCACCTTCATCCGGTTCAGGTCGGCGCCGAGCTTCTTGTAGATGATCTCGTTCACGAGCGACGACTTGCCGCTGCCGCTCACGCCCGTGACGCAGGTGAACGTGCCGAGCGGGACGGACACGTCGATGCCGCGCAGGTTGTTCTCCCGCGCGCCGCGCACGGTCAGCGTCTTGCCGCTGCCCTTGCGGCGCTCGGACGGGACGGCGATCTTCATCTTGCCGGAGAGATACTGCCCCGTCAGCGAGCGGGGGTTGTTCATAATCTCCTCCGGCGTGCCGGCGGCGACGATCTCGCCGCCGTGGACGCCCGCGCCGGGGCCGACGTCGATGATGTAGTCGGCGGCGCGCATCGTGTCCTCGTCGTGCTCGACGACGATCAGCGTGTTGCCGAGGTCGCGCAGGCGTTTGAGGGTCGCGAGCAGCTTGTCGTTGTCGCGCTGGTGCAGCCCGATGGACGGCTCGTCGAGGATGTAGAGCACCCCCATCAGGCTCGAGCCGATCTGCGTCGCGAGCCGGATGCGCTGCGCCTCGCCGCCGGAGAGCGACGCGCTCGCGCGCGAGAGCGTCAGGTATTCGAGGCCCACCGAGCGCAGGAAGCCGAGCCGCGCCTTGATCTCCTTCAAAATGCGCTCGCCGATGAGCGTCTGCTGCTCCGTGAGCGTCAGGTTTTCCATAAAGTCCAGCGCATCCACGACGGACTTATCCGCGTAGTCCGCGATGTTCAGAGCGCCGACCGTCACCGCGAGCGCCTCGCGGCGCAGGCGCTTTCCCTTGCACGCGGGGCAGGGGCACTCGCTCATGACCTCCTCCAGCTCCGCGCGCACGCCGTCGCTCTGCGTCTCCTTGTAGCGGCGCTCGAGGTTGTTGACCACGCCCTCGAAGGACTGGTACAGCACGCCCTTGCCGCGCGGTTGGTCGTATTGCAGCTCCAGCTTTTCGCCCTTCGTGCCGTAGAGAATGACGTCCATGACCTCGTCGGGCAGCTTTGAGAGCGGGTCGCGGAGCGAGAACTTGTACTTCTTCGCGAGCGCGTCGAAGTACATCCGGCTGATGCCGTCGCCGCGCACGTTGTTCCAGCCCGACGCGGTGATCGCGCCGTCGAGGATGGACAGCGAGCGGTTCGGGACGACCAGCTCGGGATCGACGCGGAGCTGGAAGCCCAGCCCCGTACACTCGGGGCACGCGCCGAACGGGTTGTTGAACGAGAACAGCCGCGGCGCAAGCTCCTCGATGGACACGCCGCAGTCCTCGCAGGCGTAGTTCTGCGAGAACAGCACGTCGCGCTGCTCCTGAATGAGGTTCACCAGCACCAGCCCGCCGGAGAGCGCCGCGGCGGTCTCGGCGGAGTCGGTCAGGCGGTGCACCACGTCGGGGCGCAGGATGAGGCGGTCAACGACGATCTCGATGTTGTGCTTCTTGTTCTTGTCGAGCTT
>JAFSZQ010000126.1 GCA_017458885.1 Oscillospiraceae bacterium | reverse complement strand
TCGATCAAGCCCTTCATGCGGCTTTCAAACTGGCCGCGGAACTGCGTGCCCGCGACGAGCGCGGTGAGGTCGAGTAAGTACACTTCCTTTGAGCGCAGCTTGAACGGCACCTCGCCCGCGGCGATGCGCTGGGCAAGCCCCTCGGCGATGGCGGTCTTGCCGACGCCCGGCTCGCCGATGAGACAGGGGTTGTTCTTCTGGCGGCGGTTCAGAATTTGCACGACGCGCTCGATCTCCTCCGCCCTGCCGACGACCGCGTCCAGCTCGCCCTTACGGGCGCGTGCGGAGAGGTTGATGCAGTAGCTGTCGAGGAACTTGTGCTTTTTCTCGTTCTTCTTCTCGCCGCGATTCGGGCGCTGCTGGGTCTCGCCGTCGCTCTCCTTTTCGGGCGCGGGCGCGGGCGGCTGCGCGCCGCCGAACAGGCGGTTCAGGAACGGGAAGGTGGCGGTCTTGCCCTCCTCCTCGTCGAGCTCGTCGTCGTCGATGCTCTCCAGATTTTCCGCGCCGCCGAACGCGCCGAGCATCTCGTTGGAGATGGCGTCGAGGTCTTCGTCGGTGATGCCCATGCGGCGCATCACCTCGTCCACCTGCGGCAGGCCGAGCTTCTTCGCGC
This sequence comes from Oscillospiraceae bacterium, assembly GCA_017458885.1. Lineage (GTDB taxonomy): Bacteria > Bacillota > Clostridia > Oscillospirales > Oscillospiraceae > Hominicoprocola. The sequence goes on along the minus strand of JAFSZQ010000126.1, from coordinate 4,949 downwards.
AGCTCAGACACAGCCCCTCGTTGACGTTCTGCCCGTTTTCGATGCGGGTGAGGAACACGACCGCGACGTTCTTTTTGCATCTGGAACAAAGTTGTGGCTGCATATCGGTAAAACCTCCGTTGGTTACCTCTTGTCAAGAAGAGAGAAGATCAGCTCGACCGGCGAACGGTCGAGGAAAAACGGCAGTATGCGCGCGCCGTCCGCGGGCTCGGCAAGCGCCTTCACGCCGAGGTGCGCGCCGAGATAGACCACGACGTAGAGCAGCAGCGCCGCTTCGAGCAGACCGAGCAGCGCGCCGCCGAGACCGTTGACCGTGCCGAGCACGGGCAGGTCGAAAACGTGGTCGAGCGCGCGGGTGAGCAGGCGCAGCACGAGCAGCAGCACGAGGTAGAGCACCACCGTCAGCACCGCGCGCACCGCGCCGGAGACCGCCGCGCGGACGCTTGCGGAGACCGCGACGCGGAACGCATCCAGCGCCTTGTCCTTCGCGCCCGCCGCCGCGCCGGAGACGCCGGACGCGACCGACCCCCAGATCCGCTGCAGCGCGTCGCCGGAGACGCCGTAACGCTCCAGCAGCGCGGCGGCGCTGTCCATCGCGCTCGTGCCGCCCTGTGCCGCCGAGCGGTCCAGCACGTCGGAGAACTGCTCGACGAGCTCGTTCTCGATCTTGGGCGCGATGAAGTCCGTGACCGGCCCCGTCAGCTTGCCCGCGAGGAACACCGCGCCCACGAGCGCGAGGGCGACCGCCGCCAGCCCCATGAGGCTCTTGAACAACCCGCGCTTCGCGCCGATCAGCGCGCCGATGAGCAGAACGGCCCCCAATACGCCGTCGATGATAAGTGCATTATCCATCTTTCTTCTCTCTCTTTCAAGTAAAAATGATTGTAATTCAAGGATATTTACGGAACGTTCATATTTTTCTCACGGGATGTACAGCCACGCCCGCGACGCGCCGAGCAGGAGCGCCGTGCCGTCCGCGCGCATGATGGCGTGCTTGGCGTAGTCCGTGCTCTCCAGCGTCGCGTATTCGGCGAGGTCGGCGGTATAGATCGTCAGGCTGTCGCCGTAGAGCACCGCGACGTAGCGCCCCGCCGCCGAAACGTCCACGATCTCGCGCCGCTCGTCCAGCGCGCCGAGCACCGCGCCCTCGCCGTCCACCGTCACGAGCCGCAGCGCGCTGCCCGAGCGGTAGCGCGAGAGCAGCAGCGCGGCAAAGCCGCCGCCGTCCATGGACGCCGCGCGCAGGTAGGGGTACTCGAAACGGAAGCTGCCCGCGAGCGAGCCGTCCGCCCCGAAGAGCGTCAGCCGGTCGTCCTCGAGCGCGGCGAGCTTCCCGTCCACGCTGCCCAGCGAGAGCACCATTGAGCCGGAGAGCGTCGTTTCGCTGATCGGCTGCTCGCTGTCGAAGGCGTAGAACGTCAGCGTGCTCGCGAATACGCCGTCCGCCTCGCCGAGCGTCACCGCCGCGAGATGCCGCCCGTCGTCCAGCACGCGCGCGTCGGAGAGATACCGCTCCGAGGAGTTGAAGGTGAACAGGGGCGCGCCGCCCGAGTCGTACGCCGTCACCGCCGCGCGGTAGCCGCTCTTGAGCGTCGTGAGCGCCAGCGCGTCCGAGGCGTTGAGCGAGACGGAGAGGATTCCGTTCCCGCTCTCGCCGCTCATGTCGCGCGCCAGTCCGCGCTCGTCGAGGACGTACAGCTCCGTCCCGCCGACGTCGTAGACCGCGGCGGTCCTGCCGCCGCGCGCGACGGCGGGGTTCGTGAAGCTCACGGTCTTCGCCCAAAGCTCCTCGCCCGCGGCGGAGAGCAGCCGCACGCGCGTGGTCGAGACGACGAGCAGCCCGTCGCCGAGCGCCGTGTACGTCGCGCTGCGGTCGCTGTCGTAGCGAAACAGCTCCGCCCTGCCGTCGGCGTCCTGCTCGACCTTGTTGTAGGTGAACAGCCGGCGCAGGGCGTCCATGCTGTCCACGCCGCGCGCGAGCGCGAAGCGCATCGCGCCGAACACGGCGAGCAGCGCGAGCGCGAACCACAGCACGCGGCGCGGCGCGCCCGCCCTTCGGCGCTTCGGCTTCTTCTTCGCGCGGCGGATCTCCTCGCGTATTTCCTTTTCGACGTCGTGTTCAGTCATTGAGCCGTTCGTCCTCGTACCAAAGTCTCGTCAGATACAGCCCGCCCGGCGGGACGGTCGGCCCCGCGAGCGTGCGGTCGCCGGAGCTTAAGATGGCGGGGATGTCCTCCGGCGTCAGCTTTCCCTCCGCGGCGTAAAGCACGGTGCCCGTGATCGCGCGCGCCATGTTGTACAAAAACCCGTCCGCGCAGACCTTGAGCTCCAGCAGCTCGCCCGCGCGCGCGACGCGGCAGTAGTGCACCGTCCGCACCGTCGTGCGCGTCTCGGTGCCGACGGAGCGCACGGCGCGGAAGTCGTGCGTCCCCTCGAACGCGCGCGCCGCGCGGTCCATCACCGCCTCGTCGAGCCGCTTGGGGTAGAAGTACGCGCGCCCGACGTAAAACGGGTCTTTGACGCGGGAGTTGTAGATGCGGTAGGTGTACTCCTTTTTGAGGCAGGAGCCGATGGCGTTGAACTCCTCCGCGACGGCGAGCGCCTCGCGCACGACGACGTCCTCCGGCGTGTGGGTGTTGACGGCGAACGGCAGGCGGTCGAGCGGGATGCGGGAGTCCGTGCGGAAGTTCGCGACGTAACGCTCGGCGTGCACGCCCGCGTCCGTGCGCCCGCAGCCGACGAGCTTCACGCGCTCGCCGCAGACCGTGGAGAGCGCCTTTTGCAGCGTCTCGCAGACGCTGACGGCGTTCTTCTGCACCTGCCAGCCGTGGTAGGCGCCGCCGTTGTACATCAGTTTTAAAGCGACGTTTCTCATATCAGTCCCATACGATGATACCGGCCGCGAGCGCCAGATAGAACGCCAGCACCGCGTAGTCGCGCGCGGCAAAGCGCAGGACGCGCAGCTTCGTGCGCCCCTCGCCGCCGTGGTAGCAGCGGCACTCCATCGCGGTCGCCAGCTCGTCCGCGCGGCGGAACGCGCTGACAAACAGCGGCACGAGCAGGGGGATCAGCGCCTTCGCGCGCCGCACGAGCCCGCCGCTCTCGAAATCCGCGCCGCGCGCCTTCTGCGCGCTCATGATCTTGTCCGTCTCCTCGATCAGCGTCGGGATGAACCGCAGCGCGATCGACATCATCATCGCCAGCTCGTGCACCGGCACGCGCAGCTTCTTGAGCGGGGCGAGCAGGCTTTCCAGCCCGTCCGTCAGGCGGATGGGGCTGGTCGTGTAGGTCAAAAGGAACGTGCCCGTGATGAGCAGCGTGATGCGCGCCACCATCGCAAGCGCCGTGTACGCGCCCTGGCGGGTGACTTTTAAAACCCACCACGTCCACACGACCTCGCCCGGGGTGTAGAACAGGTTCAGCACCGCCGTGAACGCGATGATGAACAGCACGGGGCGCAGCCCGCGCAGCAGCGCCTTCGCGCCGACCTTCGACACCCGCGCCGAGACGATCAGCGTCAGCACCGCCGCGCCGTAGCCCCAGACGGAGTGGCAGTTGAAGACGGCGACGATGTAGCACACGACCGCGAGCAGCTTTGTCCGCGGGTCGAGCCGATGCGCGAGCGTCGTGCCGGGGAAATACTGCCCCAGCGTGATATCCTTGAGCATCAGACCGCGCCTCCCCTCTTCAGGGCGAGCAGCGCGTCCGCCAGCTCCTCCACGGTGTAGACCGCGGGATCGACGGGAAGCCCGCGCTTTTGCAGCTCCATCGCGATGCGCGTCGCCTGCGGCACGTCGAGCCCCGCGCGCGTCAGCTCCCGCGCGTGGGAAAACACCTCGCGCGGCGTGCCGCTCATGAGCGTTTTGCCGTGCGCGAGCACCACGATGCGGTCGGCATAGCGCGCGATCTCCTCCATGCTGTGACTGACGAGCACGACGGTGTTCCCGCGCTCGCGGTGGTAAGCGCGGATGTGTTCGAGCAGTTCCTCCCGCCCGCGCGGATCGAGCCCCGCGCTCGGCTCGTCGAGCACCAGCACCTCCGGCTCCATCGCGATGACGCCCGCGATGGCGGCGCGGCGCTTCTGCCCGCCCGAGAGCGCGAACGGCGACTTGTCGAGCAGCCCCTCGTCCAGCCCCGCGAAGCGCGCCGCGTCGCGCACGCGGCGGTCGAGCTCGCCGCCCGCGAGCCCCATGTTCGTGGGGCCGAACGCGACGTCCTTGTAGACCGTCTCCTCAAAGAGCTGGTACTCGGGGTACTGGAACACCAGCCCGACGCGGAAGCGCACGTCGCGGAGCTTCTTCGGCTCCGCCCAGATGTCCGCGCCGTGGAACAGCACGCGCCCGCCCGTGGGCTTGAGCAGCCCGTTGAGGTGCTGGATGAGCGTCGATTTGCCGCTGCCGGTGTGCCCGATCAGCCCCAGCAGCTCGCCGCGGCGGACGGCGAGGGACATACCCTCGACCGCGCTGCGCTCGAACGGCGTGCCCGCGCTGTAGGTGTGGGTCAGGTTTTCGACTGTGATGATCTCTTCCAAGGGAATATCCTCGTTATCCAAATACTTCCATGATCGCGTCCGCGCACTCGTCCACCGTGATCGCGTCGGTTGCAACGTCCGCGCCGCCGTCGCGCAGACGGCGCAGCAGCGCCGCCGTATCCGGCACGGTCAAGCCCAAGTCCGCCAGCTCCTCCGCGCGGGAAAACACTTCCTTGGGCGTGCCGTCTATCGCAATCTTGCCGTCGTTCATCACGAGCACGCGGTCGGCGCGCTCCGCCTCGTTCATGTGGTGCGTGATGAGCACGACCGTGATGTTCTTCTCGCGGTGCAGCCCCTCGATGACGTTGAGCACCTCGCGCCGTCCGGCGGGGTCGAGCATCGCCGTCGATTCGTCGAGCACGATGCACTCCGGCAGCATCGCCAGCACGCCCGCGATGGCGACGCGCTGCTTCTGCCC
>JAFSZQ010000125.1 GCA_017458885.1 Oscillospiraceae bacterium | reverse complement strand
GGAAAACCGTGCAGTTTTCCGGCAGGTACGCCTGCTGGAGGTTGCTCGCCGCCATCGGGCGCTTGCGCGCGGCGAACAGCTCGCGCAGCCAGTGCTCCAGCTCGGGGTGCAGCACGTTTTTGCGCCCGAAGGTCTCGCAGATGGTCTGCTTCGTCAGGTCGTCGTAGGTCGGGCCCAGCCCGCCGGTGGTGAGGATGACGTCCACCCGCGTCCGCGCCAGCTCCAGCGCCGCGCGCAGGCGCGCGGGGTTGTCGCCGACGACCGTGTGATACAGCACGTCGATGCCCAGCTCCGCCAGCTTTTCGGAGAGGAGCTGCGCGTCGGTGTTGGCGATGTTGCCGAGCAGGATCTCCGTGCCGACGGCGATCAGTTCCGCTTTGTGTGCCATCGCGCGCCCCCGTTTACCGCTCCTTTTTGAGCAGGGAGAGCAGCGCGACGACGAAGTTTCCGGCGGCGACGCCGAGGATGACGCAGGAGAGGATGAACGCGATCTTTTTCATGGGGATACCTCCTTAAAAATAGCCGTTTTTACAGCTTGATTTTCACGAATTCGCGCCCCGCCATCGCGCGCGCGCACAGCGCGTCCACGTCGAGCGCCGCCTCGACCGCGCGCGCCTCGTCGAGACGCGGCTTGGTCTTGGGGTGGCGCGGGGTGAACACCGTGCAGCAGTCCTCGAAGGGCAGGATCGACGTGTCGAACGTGCCGATCTTCCGCGCGAGGCGGACGATCTCCTCCTTGTCCATGCCGATCAGCGGGCGCAGCACGGGCAGCGCCGCCGCGTCCTCCGTCACGCGCAGCGCCTCCATGGTCTGGCTCGCGACCTGCCCGAGACATTCGCCCGTGACGATGGCGTTCGCGCCGAGCTCGTCCGCGCACGCTTGCGCGAGGCGCATCATGAAGCGGCGCATGATGAGCGTGAAGAAATCCTCGGGACACTTGCGGCGGATCTCCTCCTGTATTTCCGTGAACGGGACGACCTGCACGCGCAGCCGCCCGCACCACGGCGTCAGCTCGCGCGCGAGGCGCAGGACCTTGTCCTTCGCCGCCTCCGAGGTGTACGGCGGGGAGAAGAAATGCACCGGCTCGAGCGCCACGCCGCGCTTCGCCATCATCCACGACGCCACGGGGCTGTCGATGCCGCCGGAGAGCAGCGTCACCGCCGTGCCGCCCATGCCGAGCGGCAGCCCGCCCGCGCCCGCGACGGCGCTGCCGTGGACGAACGCCGCGTCGTCGCGGACTTCGACGAAGACGGTCAGCTCGGGGTCGTGGACATCCACCGCGAGGTGCGGGAACGCCTGATGCAGCGCGCCGCCGAGCTGCTGCGAGAGCTGGATGGACGTGAGCGGGAAGGTCTTATCCGCGCGTTTGCTCTCCACCTTGAAGGAGCTTGCCGCGGACAGCGCGCCGCGCAGATAGGTCTTCGCGGTCTCGACGATGGCGGGGAGGCTCTTTTCGCAGGGGAACGCGCGGGACACGGCGGCGACGCCGAACACCTGACGGCAGGCGCGGAACGCGGCGTCCAGGTCGCAGTCGTCGTTCACCGGCTCGACGTAGACGGTGGACTGCTTGGAGTAGACGCGGAAGCTGCCGCACTTCGACACGCGGCGGCGGAGATTGGAGAGGAGCTTATCCTCAAAGCTCCGGCGGTTGAGCCCCTTGAGCACGACCTCGCCGAGCTTGCAGAGTATGGTTTCCTGCATGGCTTCAAGTTCCTTTTAACGTGTCCGTATTTCGGTATTGTATCGCCTCGGCGAGATGCGCCGCGTCGATGTCCGCCGCGCCGTCGAGGTCGGCGATCGTGCGCGCCACGCGCAGCAGGCGGTCGTGGCTCCGCGCCGTCAGCCCCAGACGCTCGAACGCGCTTTTGAGCAGCGCCTCGCCCGCCGCGTCCAGCTTGCAGTACCGCCCCACCATCGCCGGCTCCATCTGCGCGTTGCACAGAACGTCCGTTCCGACAAACCGCCGCTTCTGGAGCTCCCGCGCGGCGTTGACCCGCGCGCGGACGGCCGCGGAATCCTCCGCGTTCGCGCGGCGGCGCATCGCCTCGTACTCGACGCTGGGGACGTTCACATGGAGGTCCATGCGGTCGAGCATCGGGCCGCTGATCTTCTCGGCGTACCTGCGCACCTGCGCCTCGGTGCAGGTGCAGCGCCCCGACGGGTGCCCGTACCAGCCGCAGCGGCAGGGGTTCATCGCGCCGACGAGCATGAAGCGGCTCGGCAGCGTGATCGTGCCGGCGGCGCGGGTGATGGTCACCTCGCCGTCCTCAATGGGCGCGCGCAAGGCCTCTAAAACATCGCGCGGGAACTCCGGCAGCTCGTCGAGGAACAGCACGCCGTTGTGCGCGAGCGATATTTCGCCCGGGCGCGGAAAGCTCCCGCCGCCCGTCATCGCCACGGACGAGAGTGTGTGGTGCGGCGCGCGGAACGGGCGCTCCGAGAGCAGCGGGCGGCGCGCGTCCGTCAGCCCCGCGACCGACCAGATCTCCGTCGCCTCCAGCGCCTCTTGGCGCG
>JAFSZQ010000124.1 GCA_017458885.1 Oscillospiraceae bacterium | reverse complement strand
CTTCCCCGGCTACAGCGTCGGCGAGGCGAAGCCCGCCCGCAGCCCGGGCAGGCGCGAGATCGGTCACGGCGCGCTCGCCGAGCGCGCGCTGCTGCCCGTCATCCCGTCCGAGGAGGAGTTCCCCTACGCGATCCGCGTCGTGAGCGAGGTCGTCAGCTCCAACGGCTCCACGTCGCAGGGCTCCATCTGCGGCTCGACGCTGGCGCTGATGGACGCGGGCGTGCCGATCAAGGCGCCCGTCGCGGGCATCTCCTGCGGGCTCATCCAGGACGACAACGACGGCTTCACGACGTTCATCGACATCCAGGGCGTCGAGGACTTCCACGGCGAGATGGACTTCAAGGTCGCCGGCACGAAGAAGGGCATCACCGCCATCCAGATGGACCTCAAGAACGACGGCCTGACGATGGAGATCATCGAAAACGCGCTCGACATCACCTACGACGCGCGCTGCGAGATACTCGATCAAATCATGCTGCCGGTCATCTCCGAGCCGCGCCCCGAGGTCAGCCCCTACGCGCCGAAGATGATTACCATGCACATCGACCCCGACCGCATCCGCGAGGTCATCGGCAAGGGCGGCAGCGTCATCCAGAAGATCGTCGCCGACACCGGCGCGAAGATCGACGTGGAGGAGGACGGCACGATCCGCATCGCCTCCCCCGACGCCGCGAGCTGCGACGCGGCAAAGAAGTGCATCGACGACATCGTGTTCGTGCCCGAGGTCGGCAAGCTGTACTACGGGCGCGTCGTGCGCCTGATGCAGTTCGGCGCGTTCGTCGAGATTGCCCCGGGCAAGGACGGGCTGGTGCACATCTCCCGTCTCGACAAGAAGCGTGTGGAGAAGGTCGAGGACGTGGTCAGCGTCGGCGACATGATCTGGGTCAAGTTCATGGAGATCGACGAGAAGGGCCGCTGGAACCTCTCGCGCAAGGACGCGCTGCTGGAGATCGAAGCCCAGCAGGCGAAGCAGGGATAAGTTATTTTTCTGTTGACATCCGGCACGCCGTGAATTATACTGAAAACAACGAAGGGTGCTACCGGTAGACGGTTGGCCCAAAGTTTAGTTCTTCAAAAGAAGTAACCGCACTCTTTGGACGGAGGGGCGGTTACTTCTTTTTGTGTGTCTGAAGAAACAGACTGCAAATACCAATGATGACAAGGCAAAGCTGCAAAACTTCGGATGTACTCATAGGCAGCCCCCTTTCCGAGGGCAAGAAGCTGCCCTCTGTTTGAGGGTCAACCGCCTACCGTTTACTGGTAGCACCGCAGTCAGAATACCATATATCGCGATAAAACACAACATATTTTGCCGCAAAACAAGGAGGCGCCGCCTATGGACACCATCGCCGCCATCGCCACCGCCGCCGCGCCGAGCGCGATCGGCGTCGTGCGCGTCAGCGGGGAGAACGCCCTCGCCGTGCTCGACCGCGTGTTCACGCCCGCGAACGGGAAGCCCATGTCGGAGCAGCCCGCCCGAACGCTGGTCTACGGCGCGGCGCGCGACGCGGAGGGGCGCGTCGTCGACCACGCGCTCGCCGTGTGGTTCGCCGCCGAGCGTTCCTACACCGGCGAGCCGAGCGCGGAGCTGCACTGCCACGGCTCCCCCGTCGTGCTGGACGAGACGCTGCGCGCGGCGTTCGCCGCGGGCGCGCGGCAGGCGCAGGCGGGCGAGTTCACGAAGCGCGCGTTCCTGAACGGCAGGATGGACCTGACCGAGGCGGAGGCGGTGGTCGACCTCATCGACGCCGAGACCGCGGAGGCGGCGCGCAACGCCGCGGGTCAGGTGGACGGCGCGCTGCGGCGGCTCGCGGAGCGCGCGTACGACGCGCTGCTGGACGTCGCGAGCCGCTTCTACGCCGTCGTGGACTATCCCGACGAGGACGTCGAGGACGCCTCCCCCGCCGAGGTCGGAGCCGCGCTCGCGGAGGTCGAGGCGACGCTCGCCGAGCTGCTTGCCACCCACGCGCGCGGAAAAATCGTCAAAAACGGCGTGGCGACCGCCATCGTCGGCGCGCCGAACGCGGGGAAGTCGTCGCTGCTGAACCGGCTCGTCGGCTACGACCGCGCCATCGTCACCCCCGTCGCCGGCACGACGCGCGACACGGTGGAGGAGACCGCGCTCGTCGGCGGCGTGCTGCTGCGGCTCATTGACACCGCGGGACTGCGCGAGACCGACGACGCGGTGGAGCGCCTCGGCGTGGAACGCTCGCGCAGGGCGGTCGAGAACGCCGACCTCATTCTGGCGCTCGCGGACGGCAGCCGCGCGCGGAGCGCGGAGGACGAGGAGACGCTCGCGCTGGCCGCGGCGAGCGGCAAGCCGTACCTGCTGCTGCGCACGAAGAGCGACCTCGGCGGCAACGGCGAGGGCATCGCCGTCTCCAGCGTCACGGGCGAGGGTCTGGACGCGCTGGAAGCCGCCGTCGCGGCGCTGTTTCCGGCGCTTCCGCCGAAGTCCGGCACGCTGCTGACGAACGCGCGGCAGGCGGACGCCGTGGCGCGCGCGCTCGCGTCCGTGCGCGCGGCGCTGGACGCCCTGCGGAGCGGCATGACGCCCGACGCGGTGCTGACCGAGGCCGAGGCGGCGTCGAACGCGCTCGGCGAGCTGACGGGGCGCACCGCGCGGGAGGACATGGTCGCGCGCATCTTCGAGCGGTTCTGCGTCGGGAAATAAACGCTTCCTTTTTCTCATCAGACATGGTAAAATATGGGATCGGCAAAGGATATACCGAAAAGGAGAGGCTTACTATGCGCGATTACGTCATCATGACCGATAGCTGCTGCGACCTGAACGAGCAGGAGGTCGCCGAGAGCGGACTTTGCGTCGTGCCCCTGACCTTCACCGTGGGCGGCGAGACCTACCGCGACACGCCCGACCACGCCGAGCTGCCGCTCGCGGAATTCTACCGCCGCCTGCGCGCGGGCGAGCAGTCTGTGACGGCGGCGGCGAACGTCGGCGACTTCACCGACGCGATGCGCCCCATTCTGGAATCGGGCAGGGACATCCTCTGCGTCGCGTTTTCGAGCGCGCTTTCCACCACCTACCAGTCCGCGGTCATCGCGGCGATCGAGCTGCGGCAGGAATACCACGGCGCGAAGATCGTCGTCATCGACTCGCTCGCGGCGTCGCGCGGGCAGGGGATGCTGCTCTGGCACGCGGCGAAGGAGAAGGCGGCGGGCAAGACCCTCGACGAGGTCGCGGACTGGGTGCGCGAGAACATCCAGCATCAGGATCACTGGTTCACCGTGGACGACTTGGGGCATCTGCGGCGCGGCGGGCGGCTGAACGCCACGAGCGCCATCGTCGGCACGGTGCTTTCGATCAAGCCCGTGATGCACTGCGACGCCGACGGCAAGCTGACGGCGGTCTCCAAGGCGCGCGGCATGAAGCAGGCGCTGACCGAGCTCGTGAACAGGATGGACGCGCTCGGCACGCGCCCGCTGGAGGGGCAGACCGTGTTCATCTGCCACGCCGACGCGCCGGAGAGCGTCGCGTTCGTCACCGAGCTGCTGCGCAAACGCTTCGGCGTCACGGACGTGCGCGCGGACTACATCGGGCCGGTCATCGGCTCGCACACCGGCGCGGGCACGCTGGGGCTGTTCTTCTTCGGGAGCGAGCGATGAAGTGGCTCGAGCTGCACATCGACACCTCGCCCGCCGGCATCGACGCGGTGAGCGAGCTGCTGCGCGGCTGCGGCGTGGAGATGCTGCAGATCGACGAGGAGGGCGAGTTTCAGGACTTCCTCGAAAACAACCGCCAATACTGGGACTATGTGGACGACGCGCTGCTCGCGTCCATGCGCGGCAAGTGCCGCGTGACGTTCTACCTGCCCGACGGCGAGGACGGCTTCCGCACGCTGGGGCAGACGCGCGTCGCGCTCACGGCGCTGAAGGCGGCGCATCCCGAGTACGCGCCGCTGCTGCTGACGATGGAAACCGTCGCGGACGAGGACTGGGAGAACAACTGGAAGCAGTATTATAAGCCGATGGAGATCGGCGAGCGGCTGCTGGTCGTGCCGGAGTGGGAGCGCGCGGAGGCGGCGGGGCGCGTGACGCTCACGCTGAACCCTGGGCTGACCTTCGGCACCGGCAGCCACGCGACGACGCGGCTGTGCCTCGCGGCGCTCGACCGGCTGATCACCGGCGGAGAGCGCGTACTCGACCTCGGCTGCGGGAGCGGCATCCTCTCCATCGCGGCGCTGCGCCTCGGCGCGGCGCGCGCGGACGCCTGCGACGTCGATCCCGCGTGTGTGAACGTCGCCTACGAGAACGCCGCGCTCAACGGCATCGGGCGCGACCGCTACGCCGTCCGCGCGGGCGACGCGACCGCGTCGCGCCTGTTCGACGGGACGTACGACGTGATCGCGGCGAACATCGTCGCGGACGTCATCATCGCGCTCGCGCCGCGCGTCAAGCCGCTGCTGAACGACGGCGGCGCGTTCCTCTGCTCCGGCGTCATCGACGAGCGCGCGGACGAGGTCGCGGCGGCGCTGCGCGCCGCGGCCTGGGAGATCGCGGAGACCGACAGCGCCGAGGGCTGGTACGCATTTTTGTGCAGAAAGGGGCAAACGCCATGAGAGCCGTGCTTTCCAAGGTCGCCTCCGCCGCCGTGCGCGTGGACGGCAAGACCGTCGGCGCGATCGGCAGGGGCTTTCTGATCCTGCTCGGCGTCGCGCACGAGGACACCGAAGCCCAGTGCCAAAAGCTCGCGGACAAGCTGTGCGGCTTACGCATCTTCGACGATGAGAACGACAAGATCAACCTCTCGCTCGACGACGTGGGCGGGGAGCTTTTGATCGTCTCGCAGTTCACGCTCTACGGCAACTGCCGCAAGGGCCGCCGCCCCGAGTTCTTACGCGCCGCGCGCCCCGAGACCGCGAGGGCGCTGTATGAGCACTTCGTCGCGCTCTGCCGCGAGAAGGGCTACCGCGTCGCCACCGGCGAGTTCGGCGCGCACATGGAGGTCGAATCCGTCAACGACGGGCCGTTCACGCTGATCGTGGACACGGAGGAGCTGAAATGAAGATCATCCGCAAGGTGCTCGGCGAGCTGGACACCAACTGCTATATCCTGCTCGACGAGACGACGCGCGAGGCGGCGGTCATCGACCCCGCCGACGACGCGCCCGCGCTGCGCGCGGCGCTCGAAGCCGAGGGCGCGGCGCTGCGCTATATCCTGCTCACGCACGGGCACCGCGACCACACGCTCGCCGCGCCCGCGCTGCACGCGCTCTATCCCGACGCGGCGGCGTACATCCACCCCGCCGATAAAAACGGCGCGGGCATCTACCACTACCCACCCGCCGAGCTGATCCCCGGCCTCCGCTATTACGACGACGGCGACGCGCTGCCGCTGGGGACGCTGACCGTCGAAGTCCTGCACACGCCCGGGCACACGGGCGGCTCGGTGTGCCTCCAATGCGGTGACGCGCTCTTCACCGGCGACACGCTGTTCGCCGGCTCCATCGGGCGGCTCGACCTGCCCGGCGCGACGCCGGAGAAGATGCCGCGCTCGCTCAAGCGCCTCGCGGCGCTCGACGGCGACCGCGACGTCTACCCCGGGCACATGGAGACGACCACGCTCGCGCGGGAGCGGCAAGGGAACCCGTATTTGAGGATGCTATGAAGCTCTGCCTTCTCGGACACGACGAAAAATACGCGCTCGAGCAGAGCCTGCTCGCGCTGTTTCCCGACGAGCGCCCCATCTACGGCGCGGTCGCGCCCGACGACACGCGCTGGGCGACGGTCGCGATGGCGGAGGACGCGGAGCGCGTCACGTTCACGACGGAGCTCTCCTACGACGGCAGGACGGGGCGCTGCGCCCGTTCGTACCCGCTCTCCGGCGGCGCTTACGAGCGCGAGGGGCAGCGGCGGCACGCGCTGGGGCTCAGCTTCTTCGGCGCGGCGAAGGACGCCCTCGGCGTCGCGCCGCCGTGGGGCAGCCTCACGGGCGTGCGCCCGACGAAGGTGGCGCTTGCGCTGCTCAAAGAGGGCGGGCGGGAGTACGCCGACCGCGTACTGGCGGAGACCTACGCCGTCACGCCGGAGCGCCGCCGCCTCGCCATCGAGGCCGCGGAGGCGGGCATGCGCGCCGCCGAGGCGCTTGCGCCCGACGAGATTTCCCTCTACGTCGGCATCCCGTTCTGCCCGACGCGCTGCGCCTATTGCAGCTT
>JAFSZQ010000015.1 GCA_017458885.1 Oscillospiraceae bacterium | reverse complement strand
TAGTATTGCGCGATCTCCATGACGCTCTTGTGCTCGCGCTTCGCGCCCTTGAGCATCTTGTCCTCACCGGTGTCGGCGTCGCTGGAAAGATGCCCGACGTCGGTGATGTTCATGACACGCTTGACGTCATAGCCGAGGAAACGCAGGTACTTCTCCAGCACGTCCTCCATGACGTAGCTGCGCAGGTTCCCGATGTGCGCAAAGTGGTACACGGTCGGCCCGCAGGTGTACATCTTGACGAGGTTCGGGTGGTTGGGGACAAACTCCTCTTTTTTGTGGCTCGCGGAATTGTAGAGATACATAGGCGTTTTGCTCCTTATTTTGCGGCTTGGAACACGTCGCGGTTGCGGATGAAGTACTCCACGCCGGAATACAGCGTCGTGACGACGATGACGATCGTGCCGATCCGCGCGACGAAATCGGGCGCGGAATCCCACGGCCGCGGCGCGGGCAGGGCGAGCATCGCGCACAGGCACACCATCGTCGCGGCGGTCTTGACCTTGCCCGACCAGCCCGCGGCGATCACGCGCCCCTGCTCGACCGCGACGAGGCGCATCCCCGACACCGCGAACTCGCGCAGCAGCACGACGGCAAGCGCCCAGCCGGGCATCCGCCCGATCTCGACGAACCAGCACATCGCCGCCATGACGAGCACCTTGTCCGCGAGCGGGTCCATGAACTTGCCGAAGTCCGTGATCTGGTCATAGTGCCGCGCGATGTAGCCGTCCAGCGTGTCGGTCAGGCTCGCGGCAATGAAGACGCCGAGCGCCCAATAGCCGTGCCCCGTGTAGAGCAGCCCCAGAAACACGGGGATCAGCGCCATGCGCAGCAGCGTCAGCTTGTTCGCGGTCGTCATGGTTCCGCCTCCCCCGTCAGTTCGCCGTCCATCACGCCGGTGACGCGGACGGGCACGAACTCGCCCGCCGCGACCTCGCGCTCCGACGAAAAGTAAATTTTGCCGTCGATGTCCACCGACTCGGCATAGCTCCGCCCGACATAACCCATCGAGGCGGGGTCAAAGCCCTCGCACAGCACCTCGACGGTCTTGCCGAGCATCGTTTCATTGTATTCGTCCATCACGCGGCTCTGCACGTCGACCAGCAGTTCCGCGCGCCGGCGCGCCTCCTCGGCGTCCGCGCGATGACCCATCCGCGCCGCCGGAGTCCCCTCCTCGGGCGAATACGGGAACACGCCCGCGCGCTCGATCCTGACCTCGCGCAGGAAGTCGCACAGCTCGTCAAACTCCGCCTCGCCCTCGTACGGCAGCCCCGTGATGACGCTCGTGCGGAGCACGAGGTTTGGTATCCGCTCGCGCAGCGTGGCAAAGAGCTTCGTCAGGTATTCCTTGTCCCCGCGCCGGTTCATCGCGCGTAAAATTTTATCGTTGCAGTGCTGGATGGGAATGTCCAGATATTTGAGCACCTTCGGCTCCGAGGCGATGGCGTCGATCAGCTCGTCGTCGAACTCGTCGGGATAGAGATAGTGCAGGCGGATCCAGTGGAAATCAAGTTTACATAACTCATGTATCAGCTCCGGCAGGCGGCGCTTGCCGTAGTTATCGGCGCCGTAGCGCGTGATGTCCTGCGCGATGACGATGAGCTCCTTCACGCCCATGGCGGCGAGCATTTTCGCCTCCGCGAGGACGTTCTCCCACGCGCGGCTGCGGTACTTGCCGCGCAGGCTCGGGATGACGCAGAACGCGCAGCGGTTGTCGCAGCCCTCCGCGATGCGCAGGTACGCCGTGTACGGCGGCGTGGTGACGACGCGGTCGAGCTCCTCGATGGGCGCGTGGATGTTGCCGAAGCGGCGGGGCGTACCGCCGGAAAGCGCCTCCCCGACGGCGGAGACGATCTCGCCGTAGCTGCCCGTGCCGAGGACGCCGTCCACCTCGGGCATCGAGGAAAGTATCTCGTCCCGATACCGCTGGGAGAGGCAGCCGGCAACCAGAATTTTCTTGAGCTGCCCGCGCTTTTTGAGCTCGCCCATCGCGAGGATGTTGTCGATGGCCTCCTCCTTCGCGGAGTCGATGAAGCCGCAGGTGTTGACGACCACGACGTCCGCGCCCTCGGGCGCGGAGGCGAGCGTCAGCCCCGCGTCGCGGCACAGCGCCATCATCTGCTCGGTGTTGACGAGGTTCTTCGCGCAGCCGAGGGAGAGAAACGCGACGCTGCTCATTCGTCCCGCTCCTCCCGATTCTCCGCGCGCTCGCGCCGCAGAAGGTCGCGCAGCGCGCGGATGCTCCGCCCCAGGATGTAGAACACGGCAAACAGCGTGATCGCGCCGTAGAGCACCGTGCGCGTCTGCTCCGTGCGGATCGCGTAAAACGTCGCGGCGAGCGCCCACGCCGCGATCAGCGCCATGATGACGATGACGATCAGAAATCCCCATTTGTTGTTTGGCAGCTTGATCAGGTCTTTTGCCATAAAAAATCCTCCATCTCTCGCGGCTGCCGCTTCAGCCCTCCTCGATCTCCGCGCCCAGCGCGAGCAGCGCCGCCTTCACGTCGCGCCACGCAAAGCCGCGGCGCAGCAGCATATCGGAGAGCTTTTTGCGCTCTTTTTCGTCGGGCGCTATGCCCTTGGTCTTGGACGCAATCACGCGCGTAATTGTCTCTTGCGCGTCCGGCGCGGTTTCCAGCGCCTCGTCCCACAGCTCGCGCGCCACGCCGCGGCGGCGCAGCTCGTCGCGCAGCTTCGCCTCGCCGTAGCCGCTGCCGCTGTAGTGCCGCACGACGGCTCTCGCGTAGGCGAGGTCGTCCAGCGCGCCGATGTCCTCCAGCCAATCCGCCGCCGCCTCCGCGTCGGCGTCCGCCGCGCCTTTGTCGCGCAGGCGCTTTTGCAGCTCCTTTCTGGAGAGCGGGCGCGCCGCGATCATGTTTGCCGCCCGCGCGCGCGTCTCGCTCCGCGCGGCGTGTTTTTGCAATTCTACCACAGTTTCGGGGCTGATGTCCAGCCCCGCGTGCAAACCAAAGCGCAAAAGCTCGTCCTCCGTGACCTTGAGGAGCTCTCCCCCCTCCAGATGCACGAGCACGCGCTCCTGCTTGCGCTTCGAGCGTTCGATCCTCTCGACCCGCATCAGCCCTCGAAGTCGTCCGCGCTCACGTCCACGGCGCGGCCCGCCGCGCGCGCGGCGACGCGCTGCTGACCCGTCATGAGCTTGTCGAAGTTCGCGCGGATGTCGGCTTCGAGCTTGTCCGCGATCTCGGGATTGTCGCGCAGGTACTGCTTCGCGGCGTCGCGCCCCTGCCCGATGCGGTTCTCGCCCATGGCGTACCACGAGCCGCTCTTCTGCACGAGGTCGAGCTTCACGCCGAGGTCGATCAGCTCGCCGAGCAGCGAGATGCCCTCGCCGTACATGATGTCGAACTCCGCCTCGCGGAACGGGGGCGCCATCTTATTCTTGACGACCTTCGCGCGCGTGCGGTTGCCGATCATCTCGCCGCCGTTTTTGAGCGTCTCGATGCGGCGCACGTCGATGCGCACGGAGGCGTAGAATTTGAGCGCGCGCCCGCCCGTCGTCACTTCGGGATTTCCATACATCACGCCGACCTTTTCGCGCAGCTGGTTGATGAAGATGACGATGGTATTGGTCTTGTTGATCGCGCCGGTCAGCTTGCGCAGCGCCTGCGACATAAG
>JAFSZQ010000123.1 GCA_017458885.1 Oscillospiraceae bacterium | reverse complement strand
GCCGCCCACGCGGGCGAACAGCGCCATGAAGCTCGCGCCCATGCCGTTCATGACCATCACGTTGCCAAGCATCGTCGGGTCGTCCATACCAAAGGCGTAGCGGAGCAGGAAGAACCAGAGCGTGATGTCCAGCAGCCCCAGCCCCACGACCGTGAAGCCCATCACGGAGCCGGACGAGAACGCCACGCGCAGCCCGCGGTTGAGGCTCTCGCTCGCCGCCTGCGCGGTGCGGGCGTTGGAGTTCGTCGCGATGCGCATCCCGATGAAGCCCGCGAGCATCGACCACACGCCGCCGGTGAGGAACGCGAACGGCGTGAACTTCGACAGCACGCGCCCGTCCGAGGCGAACGCCATCACGAGCAGCAGCACGAACACGACGGCGAACACCTTCGCGACCGTCGTGTACTGATGCTTGAGGTAGGCGTTCGCGCCCTCTCGGATAGACGACGCGATCTTTTGCATGACCTCGCTGCCCTCGCTGTAGGAAAGGACTTTTCTGCGCTGGACGAGCGCGAAGAGCAGCGCGACCGCCGCGCCGAGAAAACCGATGACCAGATACCGTTCCATGCTGTTGACACCTTTCTGATTTGAATTGTTCGTTTATTCCGCGGTCCGTCCGCCGCAGAGATAGACCGCCGCAAGGAAGCCCGGGCCGCAGTGCGCGCCGATGACCACGCCGAGCGAGAGGATCTCGATCTCCCCAATGCCCGGGCGCAGCGCCTCCAGCTCGCTTTTGAGGTACTCCGCGTCGGCAAGGCAGTCGGCGTGGAGCACCACGACGCGCGCCTCCGCCGCGTTCATATCCGCGAGGTCGCGCAGCACGCCGTCGCGCAGCTCGCTGATCGCCGCCGCGCGCCCGCGCACCTTTTTCAGCACGTCCAGCGTGCCGCCGTCTGGCACATAGAGGATAGGCTTGACCTGGAGCATCGCGCCCACGAGCGCGGCGGCGTTGGACACGCGCCCGCCCGCCTTGAGGTACTTGAGGTCATTGACCGTAAAGCGGTGGGCGATCTTGAGCTTGTTCGCCTCGCCCCACGCGACGGCGTCGTCGTAGCCCATGCCCCGCTCTTTGCGGCGCACCAGCTCCGTCACCAGCACGCCCAGCCCGCCGGAGATGCAGCGCGTGTCCATGATATGGAGGCGGAGGCGCGGATATTCCCGCCGGATCATCTCCCCCGCCTCGAGACAGTTGCGGTACGAGGCGGACATCTTCTGCGACATATCGAGGAAGATGACGTCCTTGCCCGTCTCCGCCAGGCCCTTGAAGAAATCATAGTAGACGAACTCGTTGATCATCGAGGTCTTGAGCGTGCTGCCCGCGCGCATGGCGGCAAAAACCGCCGCGCGGCTCTCCTCGCGGCAGTCGTCCTCCCGCGGCTCGTCGTCGATGGTATAGCCGTACGGGATAAAGGGCACGTTGTGCTCGTCCAGCCACGCGCGCGGCAGATCCGCCGTGGACGCGGTGGCGATGATGTAATCAGGCATCGGTACGCTCCAAGATGTTCTGTTCCGTATCAGTATTTTATCAATATTTTAGCATAGATGCGCGGGATTGCAAGAGCCGCGCGCAAAAAAACGGTTCCGCTTTCGCGGAACCGTTTTGTCACTTTCTGCCAAAAAGCCCTCGTTTCTCATACGGCGCGGACGCGCAGGACAGGACGCGGTAGCCCGTCGCCTCGATGGCGGAGCGGAGCGCCGCCTCGTCCGGCGGCTGCTCGGTGAGCAGCACCGTCTCGCCCGTCTTGTGCGAGGACGCGACCTTCTTCACGGGGATCGCGCGGCGCACGGCGTCGTTGACGTGGCTCTCGCACATGGCGCACATCATGCCGTCGACGGCGAGCGTGGTCTTGATCATACGGCTCACCTGACCCGCACGTCGCGGCGGAGCGTGGTCGCCTCCTGATAGGGGCGGAAGAGCAGGTAGAGGAAAACGCCGATGACCGCGCCCGCCAGCACCGCGCCGAGGACGCTGCCCGCGCCCGCGAAGAGGCTGCCGAGCTGGTTGATGACGAACGCCACGACGTAGGCGAAGCCGCACTCGTAGCCGATGGCTGCCCACGTCCACTTGCGGTTGTTCATCTCGCGCCGGATCGCGCCGATGGCGGCGAAGCAGGGCGCGCAGAGCAGGTTGAACACGAGGAAGCTCATGCCGGACGCCGCCGTGAAGTTGCGTGCGAGCTCGGCGTAGACGCTGCCCTCGCCGCCGCCGTAGAGAATGCCCATCGTGCCGACGATGTTCTCCTTGGCGACGAGCCCCGTGATGGACGCGACGGTCGCCTGCCAGTTGCCCCAGCCGAGCGGCGCGAAGAGCCACGCGACCGCCCCGCCCAGACGCGCGAGGATGCTGCTTCCGATCTCGTCCTCCTCCAGCATACGGAACGTGCCGTCCACGGTGCCGAAGAAGCTGAGGAACCACACGACGATGGTGGAGAGCAGGATGATCGTGCCCGCCTTCTTGATGAAGCTCCAGCCGCGCTCCCACATACTGCGCAGGACGTTGCCGAGGGTCGGCCAATGGTAGGCCGGCAGCTCCATGACGAACGGCGCGGGCTCGCCCGCGAACGGCCTGGTCTTCTTCAGAATGACGCCCGAGCAGACGATCGCCGCCATGCCGATGAAGTACGCGCCGACGGCGACCAGCGCGCGGTGCTCCGTGAAGAGCGACGCCGCGATCATCGCGATGAACGGCGTCTTCGCGCCGCAGGGGATGAACGTCGTGGTCATGATGGTCATGCGCCGGTCTCGCTCGTTTTCTATCGTGCGCGACGCCATGATGCCCGGGATGCCGCAGCCCGTGCCGACGAGAATGGGGATGAAGCTCTTGCCCGAGAGCCCGAAGCGGCGGAACACGCGGTCGAGCACGAACGCGACGCGCGCCATGTAGCCGCTCGCCTCCACGAACGCGAGCAGGAAGAACAGCACGAGCATCTGCGGCACGAAGCCCAGCACCGCGCCGACGCCCGCCACGATGCCGTCGAGGATCAACCCCTTGAGCCAGTCGGCGCAGCCGGCGGCGTCGAGCACGCCCTCGATCAGCACGGGGACGCCGGGCACCCACACGCCGTAGTCGGCGGGGTCGGGCTCCTCCGTGCCGTTCTCCTCGAAGTAGGCGACCGCCTCAAGGTAGGTCATCGCGTTGGTCGCGTCCTCGTCCGCATCCGCGGGGATCGCGTCGTAGTAGACGGTGATCTCGCTCTCCTCGAGCGTCTCCTCGTCCTCGACGGTGTAGGCGGTCTCCGCCGCCTCGGGGACGAACGCCCTCCACTCATCGACGGACGCCTCCTCGTCGAAGCCCACAAAGGCGTCGATCGCCTGCATCGCGGCGGTGTACTCGTCGCCCGCCTCCTCCGCCTCGGCGGCGCCGATGCCGAAGAGGTGGAAGCCGTCGCCGAACAGCCCGTCGTTCGCCCAGTCGGTCGCGTTCGCGCCGACCGTGACCATCGCGATATAGTAGATGAGGAACATCACGACCGCGAAGATCGGCAGACCGAGCCAGCGGTTGGTGACGACCTTGTCGATCTTGTCCGAGGTCGTCAGCTCGCCCGCGCCGCGCTTTTTGTAGATGCCCTTGAGCACGTCCGCGATGTAGAGGTAGCGTTCGTTGGTGATGATGCTCTCCGCGTCGTCGTCCAGCTCCTTCTCCGCCGCGGCGACGTCGCTGTTGATGTGCGCGAGCGTGTCCGCGGGGATGTTCAGCTTTTCGAGCACCTTGTCGTCGTGCTCGAAGATCTTGATGGCGTACCATCTCTGCTGCTCGTCGGGCAGGTCGTGGACCGCCGCCTCCTCGATGTGCGCGAGCGCGTGCTC
>JAFSZQ010000014.1 GCA_017458885.1 Oscillospiraceae bacterium | reverse complement strand
GCCAGCTCCTGCATGTCGAAGATGTTCAGCAGCTCCATGGCGCTCTCATGGGCGTGCTTTTCCTCCCGCCAGTATTTCGGAAGGCGAAAAATCCCGCCCCACATGCCGTACTCGATGTGGTTGTGCAGCCCCAGCTTGACGTTGTCCTCCACGGAGAGGTTGTTGAACAGGCGGATGTTCTGGAACGTGCGCGCGATGCCCGCGCGGTTGATCTGCTCGGTGGTCATCTTGGCGGTGTCGGTGCCGTCGAGCAGGATCGTGCCGCGCGTCGGCTGATAGACCTTCGTCAGCAGGTTGAAGACCGTGGTCTTGCCCGCGCCGTTCGGCCCGATCAGCCCCGCGATCTCGGTGCGCCCGATCATGAGGTTGAAATCGTTCACGGCGGTCAGCCCGCCGAAGTCGATGCCGAGGTGGTGGCACTCCAAAATGGGGTTCTGTCCGGCATCGCGGTCGGGCACGATCGCCTTGCTCTGCACCGGCACCATGCGGGTCGCGGTGCGCTTCTTGAGCTCGCTCATTTAGGCTGCGCCTCCTTTCCGGCTGAGACGGAACCGCTCCAAAAAGCTGCGGATCGTCGGGTTGTTGCGGATCAGCATCACGAGGATCAGCACGATGGCGTAGACCAGCATCCGGTAGTCCGCGAACTGGCGCAGCGCCTCGGGCAGGATCGTCAGCGCCGCCGCCGCGACGATGGAGCCGAGCATATTGCCCAGCCCGCCGAGCACCACGAACACCAGCACGAGGATCGAGGTGTTGAAGTCGAACTTGTTGGCGACGATGGTTGAGAAGTTCAGCGCGAACAGCGCGCCCGCCGCGCCCGCCATCGCGGCGCTCGTCACGAACGCCATCATCTTGTACTTCGTGATGGGGATGCCGACGCTCTCGGCGGCGATGCGGTTGTCGCGGATCGCCATGATCGCGCGTCCCGCGCGGCTGCCCACGAGGTTGAAAATGATGATCAGGCAGACCATAATGAGCGCGAAGCCCGTGGCAAAGTTCGCGATCTTCTGGATGCCGCCGATGCCCATCGGCCCGCCGATGATGAGCCTGCCGCCGTCCTCCATGTGGAGCTTGTTGTCCAGCAGGCTCAGGTGGAAGCCGTGGCTGTCCAGCCCGAGGTAGAGGTTGTTGAAGATGCTCTTGATGATCTCGCCGAACGCCAGCGTCACAATGGCGAGGTAGTCGCCGTTGAGCCGCAGCACGGGGATGCCGACGAGGAAGCCGACGATACCGGCAAACACCGCGCCGACGAGCAGCGCGCAGACGAGGCGCAGCTCGGCGGACGGGATCGCGTTTTGCAGCGAGATCGCCGTCGTCACGCCCATGAACGCGCCCACGCTCATGAAGCCCGCGTGTCCGAGCGACAGCTCGCCCAGCACGCCGACGGTCAGGTTCAGCGACACCGCCATCACCACATAGGCGCAGATGGGGACGAGCAGCCCGCGCAGCATCGAGGACAGCGTGCCCGCTGCGGCGAGGGCCTGCAGAATGACGAACGCGAGGATGACGAGCGCGTAGGTCAGGAAATTCTTGCGGGAGGTCTTGCTGAGTTTCATCGTTTTCATGCGCGCCACCTCACACTTTCTCGCGGATCTGCTTGCCCAGCAGTCCCGTCGGCTTCACGAGCAGCACCACGATCAGCACGCCGAACACCACCGCGTCGGAGAGCTGGGTGGAGATGTACGCCTTGGACAGTATCTCGATCACGCCGAGCATCAGCCCGCCGAGCAGCGCGCCCGGGATGGAGCCGATGCCGCCGAACACCGCGGCGGTGAACGCCTTGATGCCGGGCATGGAGCCGGTCGTCGGCACGAGCGTCGGGTACGCCGAGCAGAGCAGCACGCCCGCGATGGCGGCGAGCCCCGAGCCGATGGCGAACGTCGCGGAGATGGTCGTGTTGACGTTGATGCCCATCAGCCGCGCCGCGTCCTTGTCCTCGGACACCGCGCGCATCGCTTTGCCGAGCTTGCTGCCGTTGATGAAGATGGTCAGCACAGCCATGATGGCAAGGCAGACGAGGATCGTCACGAGCGTGACGTAGGACACGCGCAGCGCGCCGCCGAAGAATTCGACGCCCGCCTTATCGACGCCGTCCACCCTGCGGGCGACGAAGTTCGGGAACACCTTGGGATTCGGCGTCCACAGCAGCAGCGCCGCGTTTTGCAGGAAGTAGCTCACGCCGATGGCGGTGATGAGCACCGCGAGGCTCGGCGCGGCGCGCAGCGGCGCGTACGCCAGCTTTTCGATGGTGATGCCGAGCAGCGTGCAGACCACCACCGCGAGCAGCACGCCGGCGAGCGGCGGCAGCGCGAAGCGGCTCGCCGCGAAGAAGCAGACGTACGCGCCGACCATGATGACGTCGCCGTGGGCGAAGTTCAGCATCTTGGCGATGCCGTACACCATCGTGTAGCCCAGCGCGATGATCGCGTAGATGCTCCCCAGACTGATCCCGCTGATCAGGGAGTTGAAAAAGCTCATGATTTTCTACCTCTATCTCTCACAGGTTTCAAAGGGGGAAAGCGCGGGCAAACGCGCATCGGAACGACGCCCCGCGAGCGGGCGCTCCTCCGACACGCGCTTATCCGTCCGAGCGCGGATGGGGCGCGAAGCCCCATCCGCACGCGGGTGTTCGTTTTTTGGATCAGTCGAGACCGACGTAAGCGCCGTTCTGGATGATCATGCCCTTCGGGCTCTTGCTCACGGCGCCGTCCGTGCCCCAGGTCATGCCGGCGCCGGTCAGGCCGTCGAAGGTCATGGAGGTGAACTGCGCGATCATGGCGTCGTTGAGCTCCTCGTTGCTCATGTCGGCGGTGCAGCCGGCGGCTTCGAGCGCCTGCTTGTAGGCGTAGACGCAGTCATAGGCGTCCGCCGCGAACTGGTTGGGGATCTCGCCGTACTTTTCCTGATACTTCTCGACGAACGCCTGCGTGCGCGCGTCGTCGGAGTCCGCGTTGAACGGGGTCAGGAGGATGACGCCCTCGGCAAGCGCGGTGTCAAAGCCCTCGAGGGTCAGGATGCCGTCCATGCCGTCCACGCCGAACCAGGTCGGAGCGTAGCCCGTCGCCTTCGCCTGCGCGAAGATCAGGGACGCGGGGGTGTAGTACATCGGGAGGAACACCAGCTCCGCGCCCTTGCTCTGCGCGTCCGCGACCTGCACGGAGAAGTCGGTGTCGGAGCCGTCGGCAAACGTCGTGTCGCTCACAATCTCAAGACCGAGACCGGGGGCGGCGGCCATAAAGGTGTCGTAGATGCCCTTGGAGTACACGTCGTCGTTCTTCCAGATGACGGCGACCTTGGTGGCGAGGCCCTTGTCAGCGATATACTGCGCGGACGCGGAGCCCTGGTTGGGGTCGGTGAAGCACATCTGGAACACGTTGTCCTTGCCCGCGGTCGTCGCGACGGAGGACGCGGACGGGGTCAGCGCGAAGATGCGGTCGGCGTAGTTCTCGGCGCTGGTCGCCTCGGCGGGCTTGGAGGTCACGGAGCCGAGAGAGATCTGCATACCCCAGTCCTTGAGGGTGTTGTAGGCGTTGACCGCCTTCTCGGCGTCGTGCGCGTCGTCCTGGAAGTTCAGCTCGAAGTGGACGCCGCTCATGGCGTTGATCTCCTCGACCGCCAGCTCGGCGGCGTTCTTGACCGCCGTGCCGTAGATCGCCGCGCCGCCGGTCAGCGGGCCGGTGCCGCCGAGCTTGAAGGTCAGGCTGTCGGCTTCGACAGCGGGCGTGTTGTCGGGAGCGGGGGTGGTCTCCGTCTCGCCGGACTTGCTGCCGCACGCGGCGAGCGCAAGCACCATCGCGAGCGCGAGGATGAGAGACAATGCTTTTTTCATGGTTCTTCTCCTTTTCATAATGGGTGGTTTTTTATATTCAAACGCGGATCGCGTCTGGATATCCAATGAGGAAAAAATGAAAACAACTCCGTCTCCCTTTTTGGAGACGGAGCTGCATCGCTGTTCGACCGACGATCCTGTTCCGGCTTCAAAAAGGCATAGAGGCGGCTACGCCTACTACCCCTACCGTCAGGATCGCAAGAATGGACGAAGCCTCTGCCGCACGGGCGGAAGCGATGGCGATGTTGCGGTTGCCGCGCAGCGTCATGGCAGAAGGCTCCTTTCGTCAGGTTGATGCTATTCTGCCACGGCGGGGCACGGTTGTCAACTGTCGAGCAAAACAAATGATTTGGCGCGATTTGCCGCGGATTATGGTCAAGTCATACAAAATATGACAGTTATATGAGGAAATCTAATATAAAATCGGCGCAGTTGTCATGGAAATCCGCTTTTTTGGCTTGTTGTACGGCGCGGACCTATGTTATACTATGATGGCATTGCATTGAGGGGAGGGAGCGCCGTGCGCATCGGGAACGTCGAGATCGGCTCCAGACTGTACCTCGCGCCGATGGCGGGCGTGACCGACGCGGCGTTCCGCCAGATCTGCCGCGAGCACGGCGCGGGGCTTTCCTGCACCGAGCTTGTGAGCGCCAAGGCGCTGTGCTACGGCGACGAGAAGAGCAAGAAGCTCCTCTTCCTCGCGCCGAACGAAAGCCCCGGCGTCGTGCAGATCTTCGGCAACGTGCCCGACGAGATGGCGCAGGCCGCGCGCATCGCCGTCGAGGTCTCCGGCGCGGACATCCTCGACCTCAACATGGGCTGCCCCGTACACAAGGTCGCCGCCCACGGCAGCGGCGCGGCGCTGATGAAAGACCCCGACAAGGCCGCCGCCATCGCGCGGGCGGTCGTGGACGCGGTGGACGTGCCGGTGACGGCGAAGCTGCGCCTCGGCTGGGACAAGGGCAGCATCAACGCCGCGGAGCTGGCGCGGCGGCTGGAAGCCGAGGGCGTCGCCGCCGTCACGGTGCACGGGCGCACGAGGGCGCAGATGTACGGCGGCGCGGCGGACTGGACGGAGATCCGGCGGGTCAGGGAGGCGGTGTCGATCCCCGTTATCGCCAACGGCGACGTGTTCTCCGCCGAGGACGCGGTGCGCATCCTGCGTCACACGGGCGCGGACATGGCGATGATCGGGCGCGGCGCGTTCGGCGACCCGTGGCTGTTCGAGCAGGCGCAAGCCGCGCTCGACGGGCGGGAGATACCGCCGCTGCCAAGCGTGGCGGAGCGGTTCGCCGTCGCCGTGCGCCAGATCGAGTTGAGCGCCGGATACCGCAACGAGCGCACGGCGGTGCTGGAGGCGCGGCGGCACTGCTGCTGGTATCTGAAGGGCGTGCCCTACGCCAATTACTATAAGGAACAGATCGTGAAGATGGAGACCCTCGACGACCTGCATCGGGTCGCCGAGGGCGTGAAGCGGGATTTGAGGGATCGGGATGGATGAAGCACAACTGATCGCGCGCTGCCGGCGCGGGGACGAGGCGGCGTTCGAGACGCTGATCCGCCTCTACGAGAAGCGGGTCTACGCGCTCTGCCGCCGTATGTGCCGCGACGAGGACGACGCGCTCGAGGCGGCGCAGGACACGTTTCTCGCCGTCTGGCGCGGCGTGGGGAGCTTCCGCGCGGACGCGGCGTTTTCGACGTGGCTCTACCGCCTTGCGACGAACGCCTGCCTCGACGTGCTGCGCCGCGAAAAGAAGCGCGCGCTCGACGTGTCGCTCGACGACGGCGAGACGCCCGTCGAGGCGCGCTCCGCCGCGCCGTCGCCGGAGGAGGCGCTGGAGCGCGGGGAGACGCGGCGCATGGTGCGCGAGGCGCTCTACGCCCTGCCGGACGAGCAGCGCGAGGTGCTGCTCCTGCGCGAGACGGAGCAGCTCTCCTACGCCGAGATCGCGGCGGTCACGGGGCTGGCGCTCGGCACGGTGCGCTCGCGCATCAGCCGCGCGCGCTCGGCGCTGCGGGACGCGCTCGCGGCGAGCGGGAACTTTTTTGACCGCGCGCCGTCCAACCAAACGGAACGAAAGGGGGCGGAGAACGGATGAACCACGAGGAATACAGGACCATGCTCTCCGCCCTGCTGGACGGCGAGCTGGACGAGCGGGAGCGCGCG
>JAFSZQ010000122.1 GCA_017458885.1 Oscillospiraceae bacterium | reverse complement strand
TCCCTGCCCGCGGTCTGCGGCCGCGTCTGCCCGCAGGAGACCCAGTGCGAGATGCACTGCATCCGCGGCAAGAAGGGCGACCCCGTCGGCATCGGCCGTCTGGAGCGCTTCGTCGCCGACTGGCACAACGAGCATGTCGCCGAAGCGCCCGCCAGGCCCGCGTCCAACGGCCACAAGGTCGCCATCATCGGCTCCGGCCCCGCGGGACTGACCTGCGCGGGCGACCTCGCCAAGAAGGGCTACGACGTCACCGTGTTCGAGGCGCTGCACCTCGCCGGCGGCGTGCTGGTGTACGGCATCCCCGAGTTCAGACTGCCGAAGTCCATCGTGCAGAAGGAGGTCGACGGCCTCAAGGAGATGGGCGTCAAGTTTGAGATGAACATGGTCGTCGGTCGCGTCGTTTCCATCGACGAGCTGATGGCGGAGTACGGCTTTGAAGCCGTGTTCGTCGGCTCCGGCGCGGGTCTGCCGATGTTCATGCACATCCCCGGCGAGAACCTCTGCGGCGTGTACTCCGCCAACGAGTTCCTGACCCGCATCAACCTGATGAAAGCCTACAAGGACGACTCCGACACGCCGCTCATGCCGCTCAAGGGCAAGACGGTCGCCGTCGTCGGCGGCGGCAACGTCGCGATGGACGCGGCGCGCTGCTCGAAGCGCATGGGCGCGGACGTGTACGTCGTCTACCGCCGCGGCATGGAGGAGCTTCCCGCCCGCCGCGAGGAGGTCGAGCACGCGGTCGAGGAGGGCATCGTCTTCAAGACGCTGCACAACCCCGTCGAGATCCACGGCAACGACAACGGCTACGTCAGCGGCATGACCTGCATCCAGATGGAGCTCGGCGAGCCGGACGCCTCGGGCCGCCGCCGCCCCATCGAGATCAAGGGCAGCGAGTTCGAGCTGCCCGTGGACTGCGTCATCATGGCGCTCGGCACCAGCCCCAACCCGCTCATCAAGTCCACGACCCCGGGCCTCGAGGTCAACAAGAAGGGCGGCATCGTCGTCAACGAAGCCGGTATGACGAGCAAGCTTGGCGTCTACGCCGGCGGCGACGCCGTCACCGGCGCGGCGACGGTCATCCTCGCGATGGGCGCGGGCAAGCTCGGCGCGAAGGGCATCGACGAGCAGTTGTCCAAAAAATGATATTCACAGGGGAAGCCGTCCTTTGGACGGCTTCCCTTTTGCAAAAAATACCGTTGACAAACCGCTGTCTGGTGGTATAATCAATTTAGCGCAATCAAATTGAACGATATTGAAAGGAGACTGTCATGAACGCTTATGATTTCACCGTCAAGACCCGCAAGGGCGAGGACGTCGCCCTCTCCGACTTTCGCGGCAAGGTGCTGCTGATCGTCAACACCGCGACCGGCTGCGGCTTCACCCCGCAGTACAAGGAGCTGCAGGAGCTCTACGACGCCGACCGCGACAAGGGGCTGGAGATCCTGGACTTCCCCTGCAACCAGTTCGGCAATCAGGCGCCCGGCGACAACGAGGAGATCCACACCTTCTGCACGGGGCGCTTCGGCATCACCTTCCCGCAGTACGGCAAGGTGGACGTCAACGGCGAGAACGCGATCCCGCTGTTCCGGTGGCTGACCGAGAACACGACGTTCGGGGGCTTCAAGGGCGCGGCGGGACTGGCGCTCGGCGCCGTGGTCAAGAAGATGGACAAGGACTACAAGAACAACGGCAGCGTCAAGTGGAACTTCACGAAGTTCCTCATCGACCGCAACGGCGAGATCGTCGCGCGCTTCGAGCCGACCGAGCCGATGGAGACCGTCAGGCGGGCGGTCGAAGCCGCGCTGTGAATCCGCCCTTGGCAGGACGGGGCAATTGTGATACAATGACACCCTCAACAACTGCACGGAGGCGAACGACATGAACGAACGGGCGAACCCCCTGCCGCCGGAGGACTACGCCGAGCCGCGCTGCCTGCTCGGCGGCGAGTGGTACGGCGCCGCGCCGCCGGTCGCGGCGATCCCGCAGCGGCGGGTGGCGGAGAAGCTGGACGAGTATATGAGCCGCCGCGACTACGCGGGCGCGGAGCGCCACCTGCTCTATTGGTTAGAGGAAGCAACGCTCGGCGGCGATCTGCGCGGAGAGCTGTTCCTCTGCAACGAGCTGGTGGGGCACTACCGCAAGAGCGCGAAGCGCGAGGAGGCGTTCCAATACGCCGAGCGCGCGCTCGCGCTGCTGGACGGCCTGGACTTCAGCGGCGGCGTCAGCGCCGGAACGACGCTCGTGAACGCCGCGACGGCGTACAGCGCGTTCGGCGAGCACGAACGCGCGCTCGCGCTTTTTACACGCGCGCGGGCGATCTATGAAGCGGATACCGATACGAAGCCGCAGCTCCTCGGCGGGCTTTACAACAACATGGCGACCGTCTGCGCGGCGCTGGGGCGTTACGCCGAGGCGCTGGCGCTCTATGAGCGGGCGATGGCGCAGATGGCGCTCGTTCCGAACGGGACGCTGGAGCAGGCGGTCACCTGCCTCAACATGGCGGACGCCGTCGCCGCCGAGCAGGGCGCGGACGCGCCGCGCGTCGCGGAGCTGCTGGACCGGGCATACGCCCTGCTGCACGACGGGAGCGTCCCGCGCGACGGCTACTACGCCTTCGTGTGCGAGAAATGCGCCCCGGGCTTCGCCCACTACCGCCGCGACGCGGCGGCGGAGGAGCTGGCGCGCGCGGCAAAGGCGATCTATGAACGGGCTTGAGCTGTCGCGCGCCTACTACGAGGCGCACGGAAAGCCGATGCTCGAATCGCAGTTCCCCGCGCTGCTGCCCTGCCTCGCGGTGGGGCTGTTCGGCGCGGGGTCGGAGTGCTTCGGCTACGACGACGCGGTCTCCCGCGACCACGACTTCGAGCCGTCGTTCTGCCTCCTGCTGCCGGACGAGAGCGTGGTCGACCGCCGGAGCGAGTTTTTGCTCGAGCGCGCTTACGCGAAGCTGCCCAAGGCGTTCGGCGGCGCGGAGCGTCAGGCGCTCTCCCCCGTCGGCGGCGCGCGGCGCGGCGTGCTGCGGACGGCGGCGTTTTTTGAGAGGACCGTCGGCTCCCCCGACGGGCGGCTGACCGCGCAAGAATGGCTGACGCTGCCGGAGCAGTCGCTCGCGGAGGCAACGAACGGCGCGGTGTTCTTCGACGACTGGGGCGAGGTGACGCGCATCCGCGAGACGCTCGCGTACTTTCCCGAGGACGTGCGGCGCAAGCGCCTCGCGGGGCAGCTCCTGCTGATGGGACAGGCGGGGCAGTATAACCACGCCCGCTGCCTCGCCCACGGCGAGCGCGCCGCGGCGCGGCTCGCGGCGTTCGGGTTCGTCCAAAGCGCGCTCTCCGCCATATTTCTGCTGAACCGCCGCTATCAGCCCTATTACAAGTGGAGCTTCCGCGCCCTGCGGGAGCTGCCGGCGCTCTCGGACTTGGCGGAGCCGCTGGAGCGGCTGCTCTCGGCGGACGACGACGCGGAGGCGCTGATCGGGCGCGTCGCGGCGGCGGTCGCGGCGGCGCTGCGCGAGCAGGGGCTTTCGGACGCGGACGGCGCCGAGCTGGAGCGCCACGCCTACGCGGTCAACGGCCGCGTCGCGGACGCGGAGATGCGGAATCTGCACATCCTCGCTGCGGTATAAAAAACCACCGGTTCCGATGGAACCGGTGGTTTTTCAATCTGCCACGGTCGGCGTCGCCTCCGGCGGGATCGGGCAGACGTAGCCCCCCGCCGTGCGGCGCTCGAACTCCTCCCGCGCGCTCGCGAGCAGCGACGGCTCGGAAAACAGGTCGATCGCGCTCGCGCAGAGCACCTTGCCCGCGTGGAGCGCCGCCTTATGCCCGATGCTCGTCGCGCCGCAGGACACGTTCTGCCAACTGTGCCCCGGGCAGCCGTTCGGGAACGCCGCGACGTGGCACTGCACCGTCGGCGTCAGCCAGCTCACGTCGCCGACGTCGGTGGAGCCGGGGTTGAACGCATCCTCGCGGCGCGGGAGCAGCGCGGCGTTCATCGCCTCCCCGCCCTCGTCCGTATAGGTCGCGCGGAGCGCCGCGGCGAAGGCAAGCTCGTCCGCCGCGTACGTCGGCACGCCCAACTCCGCAAAGTTGCGGTAGACCACGTCCTCCAGCGCGCGGTTCGTCACCGTGTCCGAGGTGCCGTCGATGAATTTGCGCTCGCAGGCCGTCTCGGTCATCAGCGCCGCGCCGTCCGCGATCTTATCCACGCGCTTTTGCAGCGCCAACGCCTCCGCAACGCTGACGCCGCGCACCATGTAAAGCACTTTTGCCTGCGGCTGGACGACATTCGCGCTGCGCCCGCCCGCGTCGGTGATGGCGTAGTGTACGCGCGCGCGGGAGGGCATATGCTCGCGCAGGAACTGCACGCCGACGTTCATCAGCTCCACCGCGTCGAGCGCGCTGCGCCCGAGCTCCGGCGCGCCGGCGGCGTGGGACGCGACGCCGCGGAACGTGTACTGCGTCTGTATGGTCGCGTTGCAGCTTCCGGTGACGACCTCGTTGCAGTCCTCGGGGTGCCACGTCAGCGCCGCGTCGAGACCGCGCCACAAGCCCTCGCGCGCCATGAACGCCTTTGCCGCGCCGCCCTCCTCGCCCGGGCAGCCGTAGAGCGTGACGGCGCCGCCGCGCCCCGTCTCCTCCAGCCAATGCTTCACGCCCAGCGCCGCGGCGAGCGCGCCCGCGCCGAGCAGGTTGTGCCCGCAGCCGTGCCCCGCGCCGCCCTCGACGAGC
>JAFSZQ010000121.1 GCA_017458885.1 Oscillospiraceae bacterium | reverse complement strand
GGTCGATGCTCTTGACGTAGAGCAGGTCGCCCGGCTTGAGCCGCCGCACCAGCCTTTGGTACTGCGCGCGTAAAAAATCCTTGCCGGACTGCTTGTCCGTGTAGATATGGTCGTCGGCGACGCCGACGCCGCGCATCGCGATCATCTGGCGCTCCTCGTTCTGGTCGCGGCTGCTGACGCGAATGTAGCCGTAGACGTTCTGTGTCAAGATCGTTCACCCCTTGCTCTGTGTTTGTGCCAAACTATAGCACGCGGCGGGGTCGAGCGGAGGGAACGCAAAAAAGAAACACCGTCAAAAGACGGTGTTTCTTTTTTGGTGGACCTGAAGGGATTCGAACCCACGACCTTACGGATGCGAACCGTACGCTCTCCCAACTGAGCTACAGGCCCATATTCTGTTCGCCGAACCTTGTCAGCCCAAGTAACATACCACAATTTTCGCGGTTTGTAAAGCCCCGATTTTCAAAAAACACAAATTTTCTTATTGCAACTTCCCTGCCACTATAGTAAAATAATCAGCGACATCCTCCGCAGACTGCTGCGGGACCGGTCTTGCGCGATGGTCGCCCGTGAACCATGTCAGGCGGGGAACCGAGCAGCATTCAGCGGGACCGTCCATGCGCCGCAAGGGCGCCGGTCCCGTGGCAGTCTGCGGAGGGCATTTCTTTTTCTTCTATTCAAGGGGGACGCTTCCGTGTATCAGGCGCTCTATCGCAAATACCGCCCCAAGACCTTCTCCGACGTGGTCGGGCAGGAGCATATCACCACCACGCTCCGGCGGCAGGTCGCCGAGGGCAGGCTTTCCCACGCCTACCTCTTCACCGGCACGCGCGGCACGGGCAAGACCACCTGCGCGAAGATCCTCGCCAAAGCCGTCAACTGCGAAAATCCACAGGACGGCGACCCCTGCAACGCCTGCCCGTCGTGCCTTGGCATCGACTCGGGCGCGTTCCTCGACGTGACGGAGCTGGACGCCGCCTCCAACAACGGCGTGGACAACGTCCGCGCGCTGCGCGACGAGGCGGTCTACTCCCCCGCGCAGGTCAAAAAGCGCGTCTACATCATCGACGAGGTGCACATGCTCACGCGCGAGGCGTTCAACGCGCTGCTCAAGATATTGGAAGAGCCGCCGGAGCACCTGATGTTCGTCCTCGCGACGACGGAGCTGCACAAGGTGCCCGCGACCATCCTCTCCCGCTGCCAGCGTTTCGCGTTCCGCCGCATCCTGCCGCGCGACATCGAGGCGCGGCTCGAACAGGTGGCGAGGGCGGAAAACATCGACCTCAAGCCCGACGGCGCGGAGCTGCTCGCGCGGCTCGCCGACGGCGCGCTGCGCGACGCGCTGAGCCTGCTCGACCAGTGCTCCGCCGCCGGCGGCAGCGTGGACGCGCAGGGGGTGCTGGATACGCTCGGGCTCGCGGGCAACGTGCAGACCGCGGAGCTGCTCGGCTTCATCCTGCGGCGCGACGCCAAGGCGGCGTTGCTGCTGCTCCATAAGCTCTACACCGGCGGCAAGGACGTGGGCGCGGTGCTCGGGGAGCTCTCGACGCTCGCGCGCGACCTGCTGATCTCCGCCACCGCGCCGGAGGGCGGCGCGGCGCTGCTCAGCGGCGGCTACGACGGCAAGACGCTCGCGGCGCTGCAAAAGGACGCGACGGGCGCGCGGCTGATCCGCCTCTGCGCCGTTTTGCAGGAGACCGCGGCGGCGCTGCAAAACAGCGTCAACGCCCGCACGGACGCGGAACTGTGCGTCCTGCGGCTGTGCGATGACAGCCTCTCCGGCGACCTGACGGCGCTGAACGCGCGGCTCGACCGTCTGGAAAACCGCCTCGCGGCGGGCGCGGCGTATCGAAGCAGCCCCGCGGCGCAGACCGCGCCGGAACCGGAACCGGAACCCGCTACAGCGGAGGACGACGCGCCGCCGCCCTACGGCGAGCCGGTCGCGGAGAACGCGCCTGAACCGGAGGCTCCGCCCGAGCCCGCGCCTGTACCCGCGCCCGCGGCGGCGGACGGCGAGCTGTTCGCGCGGCTGCTGGAGGAGTACAAGAACCGTCTGCCCGTCGCCCTGCGCGGCTTCATCGGCATGGCGAAGGGACGGCTCGCGGACGGCGTGCTGACGGTCTACTGCGCGACGGAGCAGCAAAAGCATCTGCTCGAAGCGCCGGACGCCGCGCGCGCGATCGCCGAGGTGACGGCGGGCGCGGCGGGGCATCCCGTGACGGTGCGCTTCACCGTGGGCGAGCCGGAGGGCGAGGCGCACGACAAAATGCGCGACCTGCTGCAGGCAGGCGGGAAATTCGACGGCTTTACCGTGAAATGAGGAGGATACGGACATGGCGAAGGGATACAGCGCGCGGCGCGGGTTCTCGAACGGCAGCGGCGCGGCGATGAAGCAGGCGGCGATGCAGCAGCAGCTCGCGAAGATGCAGGAGGAGCTGACGAAAAAGCAGCAGGAGGTCGAGGAAAAGACCTTCACCGCGAGCGTCGGCGGCGGCGCGGTGAGCGCGACGGTGAGCGGCAAGAAGGAGCTGACGGCGCTCGCCATCAGGCCCGAGGCGGTCGATCCCGACGACGTGGAGATGCTGCAGGACATGGTGATCTCGGCGGTGAACGAGGCGCTGCGTCAGGCGGACGACGCGATGAGCGCGGGCATGAGCGCGCTGACCGGCGGGCTGGGGCTGTTTTGAGGGAGACAAAAGAAGCGGGGCAAAGCCCCGCTTCTTTTTCTTTATCCTTTTTCCATGAGTTCTTTGCAGGCATCCCGCAACGCGGGAATGTCTTTGTTCAGTGTATCCCAAACCGAGGACAGATCGATCGCGCCATAAGCATGAACGTAGAAATTACGTGTGTCCTTGATAACGCGCCATGGAATCGCAGGGCTTTGTTGCTTGACATCTTTCGACAACTGACCTGCCAGTTCACCGATCTGCACGATGCACATACAACAGGCATCCTGAAAGAGAAGGTCTGTCTCAAAGGCAGCATAGTCGTGGTGATAACGCTCCAAATTGTCGGCAATGCGCACACAATATGCGACGATCTTCCGCAGTATCGCCTCATCCCGCGTTTCGATAAAGCAGCACCTCCTCTTGAGCAATGTGCGCCAAAAAGTCAGGGTCGGACGCCTCGCTGGTCACCAGATCAACGGGCAAGCAAAGCGCGTCCTCGACGGCGAGGCGAAAGCCGCTGAGCTGAAACAATGAGCGCAGCTCGCCCTTTTCGATCTTCAAATCGACGTCACTTTTCGCCGAAGCCGTTCCTTTTGAATAGGAGCCGAACAACGACACGCTCCGCACGCCGTGCTGCTTTGCGATCGGCGCAACGATGCGCCTGATTTCGTCTACCGTGTAAGGTGCTATGCGAACCGCCTCCTTTCCCCTGATGTTATTATAAACCGCTTGCGCCGTCGACGCAAGAAAAACCGACGGCGGCAGGGCGCATCTCCCTCACATCTTCTCCGGCGCGCTTACGCCCAGTATCCCCAGCCCGTTGCGCAGCACCTGGCGCGTCGCCTCCGCGAGCGCGAGACGCGCGGCGGCGACGTCCGCCGCCTCGCCGCGGATGCGGCAGGCGTTGTAGAAGCGGTGGAACGTGCCCGCCAGCTCCACCAGATAGCGGTTGATGTAGCTCGGGTCGTAGTCCCGCGCCGCCGTCTTCAGCTCTTCGGGGAACGCCGCGAGCGCCTTGACCAGCGCGCGCTCCTGTTCGAGCGAGAGCAGCGACACGTCGGCGTCCGACGGCGCGGAGACGCCCTCCTCCGCGAGCGTGCGGAGCAGGCTGCAAATGCGCGCGTGGGCGTACTGGACGTAGTAGACGGGGTTCTCGCTGTCCTCGCGCACGGCAAGCCCCAGGTCGAACTCCATCTGCGTGTCGGGCTTCGTGTTGAAGAACCAGCGGCAGGCGTCCACGGGGATCTCGTCGAGCAGGTCGGCGAGCGAGATGGTCTTGCCCGTGCGCTTCGACATCTTGACCGCCTCGCCGTCGCGCACGAGCTTGACGAGCTGCATCAACACGATGTCCAGCCGCTCCGCGCCGTCCAGTCCCAGCGCGTCGAGCGCGCCCTTGAGCCGCGCGACGTGCCCGTGGTGGTCGGCGCCCCAGACGTCGATGACCTTGTCGAAGCCGCGCACGGCGAGCTTGTTGCGGTGGTAGGCGATGTCGGCGGCAAAGTAGGTGTAAAACCCGTTCGCGCGGCGCAGCACGTCGTCCTTGAGGTCGAGCTTGTCCGCGTTCTTCCCCGCCTTGGCAAGGCTCTCGCGGATGATGTCGGCGGTCTTGAGCCACAGCGCGCCGTCCTTTTCGTACGTCCGGCCCGCGTCGGTCAGCGCCGCGACCGTGTCCGCGACGTAGCCGCTGCCGTGCAGCGAGGACTCGAAAAACCACTCGTCAAAGCGGATGCCGTAACGCTCGAGGTCGCTCTTCATCTTCGGCAGGTTGCGCTCCAGCCCGAAGCGCGCCAAAACCGCGCGGCGCTCCGCCTCGTCGGAGTTTACATAATCTTCTCCATGCTCCATGCGGAACGCCGCCGCCAGCTCCCGGATGTCGTCGCCGTGGTAGCCGTCCTCGGGGAACTCAACCGCGTCCGCACCCTGCACGAGCTGGAGATACCGCGCCTCGATGCTGCGGGCGAACTTGTCGATCTGGTTGCCCGCGTCGTTGACATAAAACTCGCGCCATACGTCCGCGCCGTTCCAGTCGAGCACGCTCGCGAGCGTGTCGCCGAGGACGCCGCCGCGCGCGTTGCCCATGTGCATAGGGCCCGTGGGGTTGGCGGAGACGAACTCCACCATATACTTTTTCCCGCGCAGGGTGTCGCCGCGCCCGTAGTCCGCGCCCTCGCGGGAGACGGCGGCGAGCGTGTCGGCGTACCACTTGTCGCCGAGGCGGAAGTTGAGGAAGCCCGGCCCCGCGATCTCGACGAGCGTGAAGTAGCTGCCGTCCAGCGCGATATGGGCGGCGATCGCCTGCGCGACCTCGCGCGGGCTTTTTTTCATCGCCTTCGCCGCGGCGAGGCAAAACGTCGTCGTATAGTCGCCGTTGGCGGCGTCCTTGGGGATCTCCACGGAGACCGGCGTCTCCACGCCCTCGGGCAGCTCCCCCGCCGCCGCGGCGGCGCGATACGCCTCGCGCGTCAGCGCCGCGAGCTGGTCTTTTGCGTTCTGGATCATGTTCATCGTGCGTTACTCCTGCTCTTTTGACCAAGAATGGAACAATATCTTTGATAGTTTAGCATATTGCAAAAAAAGGCGCAACATCTTATTATTGGTTATGGCAGCTAAATCATTTTTTGGATGGAAGGAGAAATTTGTACCATGACAAAGAGGATCGTCATCGCGCTCGGCGGCAACGCGCTGGGCAAGACCCTCCACGAGCAGATGGACGCCGTCAACATCACGGCGAAAGCCATCGCCGACCTCATCGAGGAAGGGTACGAGGTGGTCATCTCCCACGGCAACGGGCCGCAGGTCGGCATGATCCAGAACGCCTTTGCCGCGTACCGCCGCGAGGATGAGACGCGCGAGATGATGCCCCTTTCGATGTGCGTCGCAATGTCGCAGGGCTACATCGGCTACGACCTGCAGAACCTCATCGGCGAGGAGCTCGACCGCCGCGAGACGGGGATGCACATTGCGACCGTGCTCACGCAGGTCGTCGTCGACCCGAACGACCCCGCGTTCCAGCACCCCTCGAAGCCCATCGGCGCGTTCATGACCGAGGCGGAGGCGAAGAAGCTCGCCGCCGAGAAGGGCGTTGACGTGGCGGAGGACGCGGGGCGCGGCTGGCGGCAGGTCGTCGCGAGCCCGAAGCCCAAGGAGATCGTCGAGATCAACACCATCCGCGCGCTGCTGGACGGACGGCACGCGGTCATCGCCGCGGGCGGCGGCGGCATCCCCGTCGTCTGGGAGGGCAAGTACCACCTCAAGGGCGTACCCGCCGTCATCGACAAGGACTATGCCTCGGAGCGCCTTGCCGAGCAGCTCGACGCCGACCTGTTCGTGATCCTGACCGCGGTGGAGAAGGTCGCGGTCAACTTCGGCAAGAGCGACGAGCGCGGGCTGGACACGCTGACGCCCGCCGAGGCGCGGCGCTACATCGCGCAGGGGCAGTTCGCCCCCGGCTCGATGCTCCCCAAGGTCGAAGCGGCGATCCGCTTCGCGGAGTCCGAGCGCGGGCGCACGGCGCTCATCACCAAGCTGGAGCGCGCGAAGGACGGCATCGCGGGGCTCACGGGCACGCGCATCGCCACGAATTGACGTAAAAAAAGAGCGGCTCGCGCCGCTCTTTTTTTACGCTTCCGCCGGCGGCGCGTCGTCCTCGTCCTCATCGACGAGGCGCAGGCCCGCCGTGTCCGTCACCGGCAGGGAGAACGCGATCGCCTTCGCAGGCGTCTCCATGCCCGCCTTGAACATGACGGACTGCATGATCTCGTCGCGCTGCGCGGTCTTGACGACGATGAAGGTCATGTCCTTCTCCGAGGCGAGCGAGATGCCGAGGAATTTTTCCGCGCGCTCCATGCCCGTACCGCGGGCGTGGACGACGGTGCCGCCGTAGGCGCCCGCCTCGCGCGCCGCGTCCATGACCAGCTCGTTGTAGCCCTGGTTGCTGATGATGACGATCAGCTCGCGATCCGTACCCTGCATCGTGCTCTCCTCCCCTCGTTCAAAGTTTTGTCCGTCGGTCAAAAATTGCAGCTCGCGCCGCCCGCCGATGCTGCTCATCGGCACGATAAACGCGACGCCCACGCCCGGCACGTCGATCTGCAAGGTCTGGCGCAGGGCGCGCTTCGCCTGCTTCCACGTCTCCCTCGTCACGAGCGAGAAGCAGACCGCCTTCTCCGACCGGTCGAGGAAGTAGCCCGCGCCCGACGCGGTGCCGTGCCCGAGGGTGATGAACCCCGCCGCGACGCCCTTCTCCTGATAGAGCGACACGAACCGCGGCAGCAGCCTGCGCTCCGCGATGGTCGTGAGCAGATACAGTTCCGACAAGGCTCTCCCCCCTTACAGCGCGATGATCTCGTAATCGTCCAGCCAGTCGATCCTTGCATCGACGTCCGCCGTGTCCGCGGCGGCCGCCGTGCCGCGCGATGCGCGCAGGCGGTAGACGACGCCGAGGAGCTGGATGGCGACGAGCGGCGTCATGGCGACCATGGCGACCACGCCGAAGGCGTCCGTCACCACGTTCCCACCGACGGCGAGGCACGCGCCCGTCGCGAGCGGCAGCAGGAACGTCGCCGTCATGGGGCCGGACGCGACGCCGCCGGAGTCGAACGCGATGGCGGTGAAGAGGTCCGGCACGAAAAAGCTCAGCGCCAGCGAGAGCGCGTAGCCCGGGATGATGAAGTACAGGATGGAGACGCCCGTCAGCACGCGGATCATCGCAAGACCGACGGACACGGCGACGCCGAGGGACAGGCTCCGCTGGAGCGCCGCGCCGGTGATGGCGCCGCTCGTGAGCTCCTCGACCTGCTTCATCAGCACATAGACCGCCGGCTCCGCCTTGACGATGTAGTAGCCGATGAGCATCCCGACGGGAATGACGATCCAGCGGTACGGAACCCCCGCCAGCGTCCTGCCGAGGAACGTGCCCGCGGGCATGAAGCCGACGCTGACGCCCGTGAGGAACAGCACCAGCCCGACGTAGGTATACCCCAGCCCCACGCCGATGCGCAGCAGCGTCTTTTTGCCGAGGTGCAGCCCCGTGACCTGAAAGAGCGCGAAAAACGCCATGATCGGCAGCAGCGCCGTCGCGATCTCGCGCAGGTACGTCGGCAGCGCCGAGGTGAACAGCGCGCGCAGCTCGACGGAATCGGTGAAATCCGGCACGACGGCGGCGGTATAACCCGCGCCGTCCGCGCGGAAGACGAGGCTCAAGACCAGCACCGCGAGGACGGGCCCCACCGAGCAGAGCGCGATGAGACCGAAGCTGTCGCCCTGCGCCTTGCCGTCGCTTCGGATGGCGGAGATGCCCACGCCGAAGGCGAGGATGAACGGCACGGTCATCGGCCCCGTCGTGACGCCGCCCGCGTCGAACGCGACGGCGAGGAAATCCGCGGGCGCGAGGAGCGCGAGCGCGAGCACCGCCGCGTAGAACGCGAGCAGCAGCGTCCGCAGCCGCACGCCCAGCAGGATGCGCAGCAGCGCCAGCGTCAGGAACAGCCCCACGCCGCCGGCGACGGAGAAGATCAGCGCGTTGTTCGGGATGGACTGCACCTGCCCCGCCAAGACCTGCAAGTCCGGCTCCGACACGGTGATGAGCGCGCCGAGCAGGAAACCCGTCGGCAGGATGATCCAGAGCTTGCGCGTCTTCGTGATGCGGCTGCCCACCTGCTCGCCCATCGGCTCCATGGCAAGCTCCGCGCCGAGGGTGAAGAACATCATCCCCGCCACCAGCAGCACGCCGCCGAGCAGGAACGCCAGCAGCACGCTGCTCGTCATCGGCGCGATCGTCAGCGAGAGCAGCAGAACGATCGTGATGATCGGCAGCACGGCGGAAAGCGCCTCATCCAGTTTTTCCCGCAGCTTGTTCTGATACAAAAGAAAGCTCCTTTATCCGTCCTCGTCGCGCATCCGGTAGCCCACGCCGATCTCGGTGAAGATGTACTCCGGCGCGGCGGGATTTTTCTCGATCTTGCGGCGGATGTTCGCCATGTTGACGCGCAGGATCTGATTGTCCGCCTTCGCTTTGGGGCCCCAGATCTCGCGGATCATATAGTCGTAGGTCAGCACCTTGCCCGCGTATTTGCCGAGCAGGGCGACGATCTTGAACTCGTTGAGCGTCAGGTGCGCGTCCGCGCCGTCCACGAGGACGTGGTGCTTGTCGTAGTCGACGGTCAGCGCGCCGACGCTGAACTTGCCCGACTGCGCGATGCCGCCGTTCACGAGCGGCGTGCGCGTGTGGCGGATCGCCGTGCGGATGCGGGCAAGCAGCTCGCTCGTGCCGAACGGCTTTTCGACGTAGTCGTCCGCGCCCATGTCGAGCGCCGCGACCTTGTCGCGCTCGTGCGTGCGCGCCGAGACGACGATGACCGGCAGGTTCGACCACGAGCGCACCTCGCGCAGGATGTCCAGCCCGTCCATGTCGGGCAGCCCCAGGTCGAGGATGAT
Organism: Oscillospiraceae bacterium; assembly: GCA_017458885.1. GTDB lineage: Bacteria > Bacillota > Clostridia > Oscillospirales > Oscillospiraceae > Hominicoprocola. The sequence continues at coordinate 1,451 of JAFSZQ010000121.1, read as the reverse complement.
GAGGTCGGGGCAGTGCGACGTGATCATCGACAGCGCCTCCTCCCCGCCCGAGGCGGAGAGCGTGTCGTAGCCGTTGGCGCGCAGGACGGTCGAGATGAAGTTGCTGATGCTCTGTTCGTCCTCTATGATAAGCACTTTATCCTTCAATTTCAAGCTATTTTTCCTCCTTCAGCGGAAGCGTGAAGCAAACGCGCGCGCCGCCGTCCGCCCTGTTCTCCGCGGTCATCGCGCCGCCGTGCGCCTTGACGACGGAGCGGCAGACGGAAAGCCCGATGCCCATGTTCTTCTTGCCGTCGGAGCCGCCGCGCGGCGCCGCCGCCGCGTCGAACAGCGTCGCGAGCTTCTCCGGCGCAACGCCGCGCCCGTCGTCGCTGACGGTGAAGCGGGCGCTCTCCCCGTCGCGCTCCACGCGCAGGCGGATGTGCGCCGCGCCGCCGTGGATGACCGCGTTTTCGAGCAGGTTCAGGATCACCTGCTCGATGAGCGTCGCGTCCATCGGCACGAGCAGCACCTCCTCCGGCGCTTCGACGGAGACCCGCGCGTCCGGAAACCGCTTGCCGAACTTGACCGCCGCCGCGCCCAGGATCTCCTCCGCCGCCTGATACTCGGTCGCGAGCGCGTCCGCGCCGCCGTGGATGCGCGTGATGGAGAGGATGTTCTCCACCATGCGGATGAGCCACTGCGCGTCCTCGTTCACGTCGCGCAGCAGCGCGCGCTTCTGCTCCGCCGAGAGCGCGCCCTGATCCTCGAGCACCGCCGCCGTGTTGCCGACGATGGACGTCAGCGGCGTGCGGATGTCGTGCGACATCGCGCGCAGCAGGTCGGCGCGCATCGCCTCGCGTTCGGTCTCGAGGCGCAGGCGCTCCTGCCGCTTGATCTGCGTGGTCATCGCGCTGACCATCAGCGCCACGGCGAGCAGCGTCACGAACGTCAGCGGGTAGCCGGTCATCGTGAAGTTGATCTCCCAGTAGGGGTAGGTGAACACATAGTTGACGCACACCACGCCGAAAAACGACGCGAAGATGCCCCAGAAATACCCCTCCGTCCAGCGCGAGACGAACACGACCGCGAGCACGAACAGGAACCCGACGTAGGCGTCGTCCTCGGTAAACCGCCCCAGCGCGGCGCAGAGCGCGACCGCCGCGCTCAGCACCGCCGCCGTCAGCAGCGCGTCCCACAGCGCGCGCGGGAGCGTTTTGTTCCTTCGCATCGGCTGCCCTCCTTGCGTTCCGTTTCCCGCTGTCCAGTATAGCATATCCGCTGCTAAAATCCCGTTAAAAAAGGGAGAACGGCTCGTGCCGTCCTCCCTTTTTTACACCCTGCGGATGTCGATGCGCTCGACGCTCTCCATGCGGAACCCGGGCTGCTGCGCCAGCGCCGCGAGAATCGCGAGCTTGACCTCGTCCGGCACGCCGTCCGCGCTCGCGGCGGGCGCCGCCGCGCCGCGCGCC
>JAFSZQ010000013.1 GCA_017458885.1 Oscillospiraceae bacterium | reverse complement strand
CTGCGCCGCCGTCGCGGGCGTTTGCCGCGCGTAGTCCGACACGCGCGCCCTGCCGCCGAGCTCCCCGACGCTCGTCGCGGGGACGCTTGTGCGGAACGCGGGCGGCTTGGGCGCGGACGCGGCGCTTTTGCCGCCGCCCTGCGCCGCGCGGAACTGCTCCGCCGTCATGGTCTGGTAGAAGTCGTTGCGCGGGTTCTGCACCGCCTGCACGGGTCTGGGCGCGTCGGCGGGCTTCGCCTCGCGGTCGAGCGCGTCCATGACGGCGTGGTAGACGAGGTCGAACACCGCCTTTTCGTTCACGAACTTCACGATGGTCTTCGCGGGGTGGACGTTCACGTCCACGAGGTCGAACGGCAGCGTCACGCGCAGCACGCAGCCGGGGAACTTGCCCTTCAGGATGCGGTTGGCGTACGCCTCCTCCAGCGCGGCGGTGAGGAGCTGGGACTTCACGAAGCGCCCGTTGACGAAAAACGTCTGCATGGCGCGCGTGCCGCGTCCGTTCAGCGGGCGGGTCACAAAGCCGTCCGCCGCGCTCTCGCCGTCGCGTCCGCGCACGTCCACGAGCGCGAGCGTGAACTCGCGCCCCAGCGCGGCGTAGACGGCGCTCTTGAGCGTGCCGTCGCCCGGGGTGTGGAGCGTCTCCTCGTTGTCCTTGACGAGCTTGAACGAGACGTCGGGGCGCGAGAGCGCGAGGTGCGCCACGATGCCGGAGATGGCGGCGGCTTCGGCGCTGTCGCGCTTCATGAACTTGAGGCGGGCGGGCGTGTTGTAAAACAGGTCGCGCACGATGACGCTCGTACCCTCGGGGCAGCCCGCGTCCGCGACCTCGCCCGCGACGCCGCCTTCAAGGTGCAGCGCCGCGCCGCTTTGCGCCCCGCGCGCGTGGGTAAAAATGTCGAGCCGCGAGACGGAGGCGATGGCGGCGAGCGCCTCGCCGCGAAAGCCCAGCGTGCCGATGGCGGCGAGGTCTTCGCTCGTGCGCAGCTTGCTCGTCGCGTGGCGCAGGAACGCGGTCGGCAGCTCAGCGGCTTCGATGCCGCAGCCGTCGTCGCTGACGCGCAGATAGGTCATGCCGCCGTCGCGAAGCTCGACGGCGACGGCGCTCGCGCCCGCGTCGATGGCGTTTTCGAGCAGCTCCTTAACGACGCTCGCGGGGCGCTCGACGACCTCGCCCGCGGCGATCAGGTCGGCGACGTGCGGGGAGAGCTGTTGGATGTGGGGCATGGGGAAGCCTCCTTACTGCAATTTCTTCTTGAGCTCGTACAGAAGCTGCATCGCCTCGATGGGCGTGAGCGTCTCGACCTGCGCGCGGCGCAGCGCGTCGAGCGCCTCCGCTTCGCCGACGGCGGCGAGGCTGATCTGCTCCTCCTCGCGGCGCGGGGCGGCTTGGTACGCGCCGCCGCGCTCCAGCTCCTCGAGGATCGCCTTCGCGCGCTTGACGACCTCCTTCGGCAGGCCCGCGAGCGTCGCGACCTCCACGCCGTAGCTGCGGTCCGCGCCGCCCGGGACGATCTTGCGCAGGAAAATGAGCTCGTCCCCGCGCTTCTTGATGGAGATGTTGTAGTTTTTGACGCCGGAGAGCGTGTCCTCCAGCTCCGTCAGCTCGTGGTAGTGCGTGGCGAACAGCGTCTTTGCGCCGAGCTTGCGCGGGCTTGCGCAGTATTCCAGCACCGCGCGGGCGATGCTCATGCCGTCGAACGTGGACGTGCCGCGCCCGATCTCGTCGAGAATGAGCAGCGAGCGCGGCGTCGCCTGACGCAAGATCTCCGCGACCTCGCTCATCTCGACCATGAACGTCGACTGCCCGCCGGCGAGGTCGTCGCTCGCGCCGATGCGCGTGAAGATGCGATCCACCACGCCGATGCGCGCGCTTTTCGCGGGGACGAACGAGCCGATCTGCGCCATCAGCGTGATGAGCGCGACCTGCCGCATATACGTCGATTTGCCCGCCATGTTGGGGCCCGTGATGATGGCGACGCGGTTCTCCGTCTCGCCCATGTAGGTGTCGTTCGGGACGAACAGGCTGTCCTTGAGCACCTGCTCGACGACGGGGTGCCGTCCGTCGCGGATCTCGATCACGCCGCCGTCGTCCACGGTCGGGCGGCAGTAGTTGTTCTTCGCCGCGACGCTTGCGAGCGAGCAGAGCGTGTCCAGCTCCGCGAGCGCGGCGGCGGTGCGCTGCACGCGCTCCGCCTCGGCGCAGACGCTGTCCCGCAGGGCGGAGAACAGCTCGTACTCCAGCGCGTTCAGGCGGTCGCCGGAGGTCAGGATGTCCTGCTCCAAGTCCTTGAGCTCCCGCGTGACGAAGCGTTCGCCGTTTACCAGCGTCTGCTTGCGGATGTAGTCGTCGGGGACCTGATCCTTGAACGAGTTGGAGACCTCGATGTAGTAGCCGAAGACCTTGTTGTAGCCGATCTTCAGCGTGCGGATGCCCGTGCGCTCCTTCTCGCGCTCGACGATGGCGGGCAGCAGCTTCGTGCCGCCGTCGTGGATCTCGCGCAGGCGGTCGACCTCGGCGTTGAAGCCGTCGCGGATGAAGCCGCCCTCGCGCACGGAGAACGGCGGCTCGTCCACGAGCGTCGCGGCGATCTGTCCGGCGACGTCGTCGAGGGTATCCAGACCGTTGTACAGCTCGGCAAGCCTGCTGTTCGTGAACGGCTTGAGCTGCTCCTTGACCGCCGCGAGCCGCTCGATGGACGCGCGGAGCGAGGCAAAGTCGCGCCCGCCCGCCGTGCCGTAGACGATGCGCCCGATCAGGCGCTCCATGTCCGCGATGCCGGTCATCGCGCGCGTCAGCTCCTCCCGCGCCATCGTGAGCCGCACCAGCGCCTCCACCGCGCCGAGGCGGCGGTCGATCTCCGCCACGTCGCGCAGCGGGCGCTCGAGGTACGAGCGCAGGCGCCGCGCGCCCATCGCGGTCTTCGTCCTGTCCAGCACCCACAGCAGGCTCCCGCGCTTGTCCTTGCCGCGCATGGTCTCCGTCAGCTCCAAATTGCGGCGGGCGGAGAGGTCGAGCTCCAGAAAGCGTCCGGACTCGTAGCAGTCGAGGCGGTTGATGTAGGCGAGGTCGGTCTTCTGCGTCTCGTGGAGATACGAGAGCAGCGCGCCGAGCGCGAGCGCCGCGGCGGGATTGCCGCGCGGGAGAGCGGCGTAAGCGTCCTCGCCGTACTGCGCGAGGACGGCTTTCTCCGCCGCGCGGAGGTCGAAGCGTTTGTCGCCGCGCTCGACGGCGCAGTTCAGCTTCTCGCGCAGCAGCGCGGCGAGCGCCGCGTTCCCGTACGCGCCGTCGTTGAGCACCGCCTCGGCGGGCGCGAAGCGGGAAAGCTCGTTCATCAGGTGTTCCGCGCGCGCGTCGCCGGAAAACGCGGTGACGTGCGTCTGCCCCGTGGACATATCGCACAGCGCGACGCCCGCGTTCCGATCGTCGAGGAACACGCCCGCGAGGAAGTTGCCGCGGCCCGCGTCGAGGCTCTGGCTGTCGATGACGGTGCCCGGGGTCACGACGCGGATGATGTCGCGCTTGACGAGTCCCTTGGCGGTCGCGGGGTCTTCGGTCTGCTCGCAGATGGCGACTTTGTAGCCCTTGGCGATCAGGCGCGCGATGTAGCCGTCGCTCGAGTGGTACGGCACGCCGCACATGGGCGTCTGCTCCTCCTTCGCCTTGCCGCGGTCGCGCGTGGTGAGCGTGAGGTCAAGCTCGCGCGACGCGGTCACGGCGTCCGCGTCGAACATCTCGTAAAAGTCGCCGAGGCGGAAGAACAGGATCTCGTCGGGGTGCTCCGCCTTGATCTCGAGGTACTGCTTCATCATCGGGGTGAGTTCGGACATGGCGCGTCTCTCTCTTTCTCAAATCTCGATCTCGCTGCCGCCGTGCATCGCGATCAGGCGGCCGCCCAGCGTCTCCTTCAGGATGTCGAACGGCTCCTGCCCCGTGCAGTGTCCGGTGTAGTAGACCGTGTCCGCGCGCGAGGCAAGCTCCTTCGCGATGCCCTCGATCAGCGCGCGCGGCTCCACGACGCCGCCGAGACCAGGGTTGATGAGGTGGAAGCCCGCGAACACCGCGTCGGGCGAGCGTCCCAATATCTCCTCCGCGCGGCGCAGGATGTTCACGATCCCGTTGTGCGCGCAGCCGCCGAACAGAACGGCCTTTCCGTGTTCCGTGACGAGCAGGCTTTGCTCGTGGCGGAAGTCGTCCGGCGGGTAGTCCGCGCCGCGCTTGACGCGCAGCGTGTCGTTCGCGTGCGACCAGTACGCGCGCCCCATGCCGCCGGAGAAGAGCGTCAGCTCGTCGTCGATGACCGTGACGCCGCTGGCGGGGCGGAAGCGGTCTTCGTATCGGCGCAGCGCCCTGTCCATGCCGATGAACGCACATTTTTGCGGCGTCACGACGTAGTACTCGCCCCACGCCTCCCGCTGGATGTAGACGGGTGCGCGGCCGTTGCGCCGGCAGAACAGCTCCAGCCCGCCGCAGTGGTCGTCGTGCGCGTGGGAGAGGAACGCGGCGTCCACCGCCGCGACGTCTATGCCGAGGGCTTCGGCGTTTTCGAGGAACGCCGCGTTCGGCCCCATGTCGAACAGGACGCTGTGCTTCTCCGTCGCGACGTGCATCGACAAGCCGTGCGCGCACCGCACGTCGGCGCGGCAGGTCGTGTTTTCCAGTAAAACGGTGATCTTCATTCGCAAACCTCCCCGTAGAGCGCCCAGGTGTTGCTGCCCGTGACGGTCACAGCCGCAAACGTGCCGATGCGGGACTTGTCCCCCTTCGCGCGCACGAGGCGGTTGCCCTCCGTGCGGCACGAGAGCGGGAACGCGGGATCGTCGCTCTCGCCGTCCACGAGCACGCGGACGGTCTTGCCGACGTAGGCGGCGTGGGTCGAAGCACTGTGGGCGTTCTGCACGTCCAGCAGGCGGTCGAACCACCGCTGCTTCTCCGCGCGCGGGACGGGGTCGGGCAGCTCCGCCGCCGGCGTGCCCGGGCGCGGGGAGAAGAGGAAGGTGAACAGCGCGTCGAACTTTGCCTCCCGCACCAGCTCCACCGTCTCCATCGCCTCCGCCTCGGTCTCGCCCGGGAAGCCGATGATGACGTCGCTCGTGAGCACGAGGCCCGGCATGACCTTGCGCGCGTAGGCGATCAGATCCATGTAGCCGCGCCGCGTGTAGGGGCGGCGCATCGCGGCGAGCACGCGGTCGCTGCCGCTCTGCACGGGCAGGTGCAGGCACTTCGCGACGTGCTTACAGCGCGCCATCGTGTCGAAGAGCTTTTTCGTCGCGTCCTTGGGCTGGCTGGACATAAAGCGCAGCCAGTAGTCGCCCTCGATCGCGTCGATGGCGGCGAGCAGGTCGGCAAAGTCCCAGCCGGCGTCCAGGTCGTTGCCGTAGCTGTTGACGTTTTGCCCCAATAAGTAAATTTCCTTGTACCCCGCCGCGATCAGCTCGCGGCACTCCGCGATGATCTTCTCGGGGTCGCGGGAGCGTTCGCGCCCGCGGACGTGTGGCACGATGCAGTACGAGCAGAAGTTGTTGCAGCCGTACATAATGCTCACCCACGCGCGCACCGTGCCGTCGCGCCTGACGGGCAGACCCTCCGCGATGCGCCCCGCGTCGTCGAGCGCAAACGCGCGCTTGCGCTGCGTCAGCACGCCGTAGAGCAGCTCCGGCAGCCGCCATTCCGCCTGCGCGCCCAGCACGAGATCGACGTGGCGGTAGCTCTCGCGCACCTTGTCCGCGACGCGCCGCTGCTGCGCCATGCAGCCGCAGAGGACGATGACCTGCTCGGGGTTCGCCGCCTTGGTGTGCGACAGCTCGCCCAGCTCGCCGAAGACGCGCTGCTCCGCATGAGCGCGGACGGCGCAGGTGTTGAGCAGCACCACGTCGGCGTCCGCGGCGTCGGACGCCGGTTCGTAGCCCATCTCCGCGAGCATCCCCGCGAGCACCTCGCCGTCGGCGACGTTCTGCTGGCAGCCGAACGTGTCCACCAGCGCCGTCGGCGCGCGCGTCCGCGCGTCGCTGATCGCGCGCACGCGCCGCATATACTCTCTCTGGCGCAACAGCTCCTCGTCGCTGACCAGCACGTTTTTGCGTTCCAAAACAGGCGACCTCCGAATAGACATACTTTAACCAATATATTCTACCACATCCGCGCCCGACTTGCAAGAACGCCCGCGGGGAAAAATGAGACTTGTCTAACAATGTCGGATATGGTAAACTATTCAGAGTTGCGAACATCGCAGCAGCCACGTCGAAAGAGGGTCGTTTTATGAAATTGGGCATCGTGGGCTTGCCGAACGTCGGCAAGAGCACGCTCTTCAACGCCATCACCAACGCCGGCGCGGAGAGCGCCAATTACCCATTTTGCACCATCGAGCCGAACGTCGGCATGGTCGCCGTGCCGGACGCGCGGCTCGACAAGCTCGCCGAGATGTATCAGCCGAAGAAAACCACGCCCGCCGTCATCGAGTTCGTGGACATCGCGGGGCTCGTGAAGGGCGCGAGCAGCGGCGCGGGGCTCGGCAACAAGTTCCTCGAGAACATCCGCCGCACGGACGCCATCGTTCACGTCGTGCGCTGCTTCGACGACGAGAACATCATGCACGTCGTCGCGGACGCGACGCAAAACGTCCCCGTCGATCCGCTCGGCGACATCGAGACGATAGACCTCGAGCTCATCATGGCGGACCTCGAGATGGCGAACCGCCGCGCGGAGAAGGCGTCGAAGAACGCGAAGTCCGGCAACAAGCAGGCGTCCCATGAGGCGGAGCTGTTCGCGGCGCTTGCGAAGCATCTCGACGCGGGCAAGTCCGCGCGCACGTTCGAGTGCTCCGGCGAGGACGAGAAGCTGATCGCCGCCGCCGAGCTGTTGAGCCTCAAGCCCGTCATCTACGCCGCGAACATGGACGAGGACGGCTTTGCCGCGCAGGAGGGCAACGCCTACTTGAAGCTCGTGCGCGAAAAAGCGGCGGCGGAGGGCGCGCAGGTGCTGCCCATCTGCGCGAAGCTGGAGCAGGAGATCGCCGCGCTGGAGAGCGACGAGCGCGCGCTGTTCCTCGAGGAGCTGGGCGTGGAGGCGTCGGGGCTCGACCGGCTGATCCGGTGCTCGTACACGCTGCTGGGGCTCATTTCGTTTCTCACCTACGGCGCGGACGAGTGCAGGGCGTGGACGATCAAAAGCGGCACGAAGGCGCCGCAGGCGGCGGGCAAGATCCACAGCGACATCGAGCGCGGCTTCATCCGCGCCGAGACCATCAACTTCGCCGACATGATCGCCTGCGGCAGCGTGCAGGCGGCGAAGGAGAAGGGGCTGCTGCGCAGCGAGGGCAAGGACTACGTCGTCAGGGACGGCGACATGATCTATTTCCGATTCAACGTGTAGAAAGGGATGTGACCCAATGGCAGAACAAAAAAGACGCTGGGGCGACCGCAGGGACGCGACGCTCCTGCGCGACGCGGACGCGATGCACTTCATCATGGGCGTCGTGTACCCCAGCCGCCCCGACAACGAGGCGTACATCTCCGAGCGCATCGACCTGACGCCCATCAAGGAGTATCTCGCGCAAAAGAACGGCGAGGGGCCGGACTTCAAGTACACGATGTTCCACGTCATCCTCACCGCGCTGCTCAAGACCATCACGCTGCGCCCGAAGCTCAACCGCTTCTACAAGAACGAGAACTACTACCAGCGCCACGAGATCACCGCGGGCTTCACGATGAAAAAGTCGTTCGACGACCACGCGGAGGAGGCGCTCGCCTTCATCCACGGCAAGGGCGACGCGACCGTGGACAGCGTCCACGACGAGATCCGCGATCAGGTCACGGGCTACCGCGGCGGCAAGCACGACGCCACCGGCGACGCGATGGAGCTGTTCCGCCGCCTGCCGCGCTTTTTGAGCAAGTTCATCGTCCACTTCCTCATGTGGATGGACAAACACGGCTGGGTGCCGAAGAGCCTCATCGAAAACGACGCGAACTACGCCAGCGTCTTCCTCACGAACCTCGGCTCCATCAAGCTCAAGTGCGGCTACCACCACCTCTCCACCTGGGGCACGACCTCGCTGTTCGTCGTCATCGGCGAGAAGAAGTGGTCGCCGGTCTATGACGAAAACGGCTTCGTGCGCATGACGGAGACGCTCGACCTGGGACTGACCGTGGACGAGCGCATCGCGGACGGATACTATTTTTCCAGGAGCGTGCGGCTGCTCAAGTACCTGCTCGAGCACCCGCGGGAGCTGGAAAAGCCCTTACAGGAGGAAATCGACTATGAGTGAGATCACCGCAAAGACCCCGTGGAAGGAGCATCTGGGCGAGGTGCCGTTCAGCCTCGACTACTTTGAGGGCACGATGTTCGAGAAGGTGGAGGAGGCGGCGAAGCAGTACCCCAACTACGTCGCCTTCGACTTCATGGGCAAGTCCACGACCTACCGCCAGTTGGTCGCCGAGATCGAACGCTGCGCCCGCGCGCTCAAGACCGTCGGCATCCGCGAGAACGACGCCGTCACCATCGCGATGCCCAACTGCCCGCAGGCGATCTACCTGTTCTACGCCGTCAACCTCGTCGGCGCGGTGGCGAACATGATCCACCCGCTGTCCGCGGAGAAGGAGATCGAGTTCTACCTGAACGAGTCCGAGAGCGTGCTCGCGATCACGCTCGACCAGTTCTACGACAAGTTCGAGCGCATCCGCCAGAACACCAAGGTCGTCAACATCGTCATCGCGTCCGTGAAGGACGCGCTCTCGAAGCCCATCAAGGCGGGCTATATGCTCACCGAGGGGCGCAAGATCCAGAAGATACCCGACGACGCGCCGGTACTGATGTGGAAGGATTTTCTGCGCCTGTCTCGCTCCTGCTTCTACAAGACCTACAAGGTGCATCGCGCGAGCGGCGACCCCGCCGTCATCCTCTACTCCGGCGGCACGACGGGGACGACCAAGGGCATCGTGCTGACGAACAAGAACTTCAACGCCCTTTCCCAGCAGATCGTGGCGACGAACCCGATGTTCCGCCCGGGCGACAAGATGCTCGCCGCGATGCCGCTCTTCCACGGCTTCGGCCTCGGCGTGTGCATCCACTCGATGCTCGCCAACGGCGGGCGCTGCATCCTCATCCCGCGCTTCACCGCCAAGAGCTACGCCAAGCAGATCGTCAAGTACAAGTGCAACTTCATCGCCGGCGTCCCGACGCTCTACGAGGCGCTGCTGCGCCTGCCGAGCATGGACGGCGCCGACCTCTCCAGCCTCAAGCGCGTGATCTCCGGCGGGGACAGCCACTCCATCGAGCTGAAGAAGAAGTTCGACAAGTTCCTCTTTGACCACAAGGCGGTCATTCAGGTGCGCGAGGGCTACGGCACCACCGAGACGGTCACCGCCTGCTGCCTGACCCCGCCGCACATGCACAAGGAGGGCAGCATCGGCCTGCCGTTCCCGGATACCTACATCAAGATCGTCGAGCCGGGCACGGACAAGGAGCTGCCCTACGGCGAAGAGGGCGAGATCCTGCT
>JAFSZQ010000120.1 GCA_017458885.1 Oscillospiraceae bacterium | reverse complement strand
GGATCGGATGCGCGAAGTCGTACATCGGGTAGATGCACCACTTCGTACCCTGGCGGTGGTGGTTGATATAGCGGATGCGGTAGATGACGGGGTCGCGCATGTTGAAGTTGCCGGAGGCGAGGTCGATCTTCGCACGCAGCGTGCGGCTTCCCTCCGGAAATTCGCCGTTTTTCATGCGCTCAAAGAGGTCAAGGTTCTCCTCGACGCTCCGCTCACGGTACGGCGAGACGGCGGGCTTGCCGACGTCGCCGCGGTTCGCCTTGAACTCCTCGGGCGAGAGGTCGCAGACGTAGGCGAGCCCCTTTTTGATGAGCTCGACCGCGTACTCGTAGGTCTTTTCAAAGTAGTCGCTGCCGTAGAAGAAGCGGTCGCCCCAGTCGAAGCCGAGCCAGTGGATGTCCTCCTGGATGGCGTCCACGAACTCGGTGTCCTCCTTGGCGGGGTTCGTGTCGTCCATCCGCAGGTTGCAGATGCCGCCAAACTTCTCCGCCGTGCCGAAGTCGATGACGAGCGCCTTGCAGTGCCCGATGTGCAGATAGCCGTTCGGCTCCGGCGGAAAGCGGGTGTGCACCTGCAGTCCCTCGAACCGCCCGCCCTTGCCGATGTCCTCCTCCACGAAGGCGTGGATGAAGTTTTTGCTCTCGCTTTCCGCGCCATCGATCGTCTTGACTTCGTCTGCCATAGTGGTTTCCTCTCCCCGTAACATGATGGTCTGATTGTATCGCTTTTTATCCCGTTTGGCAATATCTTTCCAAAAACTCCGCGCGGGTATACAGCAGGTTCAGCACGTCGAGCAGCGCGTTCGCGCCCAAGTGCTCCGGCAAGGATAACTCCTTTACAAGCATGGCGCGCCGCGCCGCGCTGCCGCCGCCGACCAGCCCCGCATCGAGCAGGTCCGCCTTCGTGATGGGCGCGCCGCGCGCAACAGCGTCCGCGCCCTCGAACGTCGCGCCCGCGCGGCGCAAGGCGTCGAGCAGCACGTCGGGCCGCAGCCCCTCGACGCCGAGCTTGCCCTCTTTCCCGCCGCGCTTCTTGCGCTTTTCCCTGCCGTACACGTCGGGCGCGTAGGCGTGCTTCACGCCGTCCTTCGGCAGCGCGCCCTTGAGGTGGTTGCGGATGACGAAGCCCGCGCCGTCGGGGTCGGTGAACACGACGACGCCGCGCGTCTGCGCGAGGCGGCGCAGCAGCGAGAGCAGCTCGCGGTCGCGGAACACGCCGAAGCCGCCGACGTCAAGGATGACCGCGTCCACGGCCTGCGAGAGCGTGTTCTTGTCGTAGCGCCCCTCGACGACGATGACCTCTTTGATCTTCGGTTTATTCATACGTCCCTCTGCGCAAGGCGCATCAGCAGGAGCTTCAGCTCGCCCTCGTCGTCCACGCCCTTCTCGCTCTTCATGCGGCGGTCAAGCCGCTGGCAGAGGACGAGGCTGTTCCCGCACCACGCGCGCGTCGTGCGCCGCGCCGCGTCGAGCAGCAGCCGCGCGGGGTAGTCCGAGCGCATCCCCCACAGCTCCATCAGCCACAGCTTGCCGCGCCCCTCGTCGAGCGCGAGGCGCGCGGTGTAGAGCCGCCGCAGCTCCTTGGAGATGGCGGCGAGCAGCAAAAACGGCTCCTCCTGCTTTTTCAGGAGCTGCCCGAGCAGCTCGCTCGCGCCGTTGTAGTCCCCGCGCGTGATGGCGTTCGTGAGCTGGAACGCCGCCGCGTCGAGCACGGGATCGGCGACGGCGTCGATATCCGCGACCGTGATCGCGCTCCCCTTGGCGTAGGCGGCGATCTTCTCGACCTCCGGCACCAGCCCCGTCATCAGGCTGCCGCAGGTGAAGATCAGGTGCTCCGCCGTATGAGCGTCGATGTCCTTCCCCAGCGCGCGGAAGCGACGGCGGAGCCAGTTGACGAGGTCGCTTTTGTCCTGCACGTCGAAGCGCACGACCCGCGCGCGCTCGTCGAGCGCGGCGCAGAGCGACTTGAGCCGCTTGTCGGGCTTGTACTCCAGCACGTCGTACACGAACACGAGGCAGCAGTAGTCGGGAAAGTCCCCGAGCAGCGCGACAAGCGTTTTACGCGACTCCTCGCCGAGCTTGAAGAGGTCGCAGTCGGTCACGACGACCAGCGTGCGCTCCGCCATCATCGGCATCGCCTCCGCCGCCTCCGTCAGCTCCGCCATCGTCAGCCCCTTGCCGTCGAGGCGGTGGTAGTTGAAGCTCTCGAACTCCGGCGGTACGAGCGCGGATCTGAGCGCGCCGAGGTAGTACTCCCGCAGGTAGCTCTCCTCGCCGTGGAAGATGTAGACCTGCCCGGGCGTGCCCGCCGCGAGGTCGCTTTTGAGTTGTTGGTAGCCCTTGTCGGGCGCTGTTTTTGCCATAGCCTGCCTCAATTGACCGTGATGTGTATACTGCCCTGCAGATCGGTGCGGTACACCGCCGCGCCCGCGTCCGCGAGCCGCCGCAGCGTCTCGTCGTTCGGGTGCCCGTAGCGGTTGCCGCGCTCGCAGCTCACGACCGCCGTCTCCGGCTTCACCTCCGCGAGCAGGTCGCCGCCCGTCGACCAGCGCGAGCCGTGGTGCCCGACCATCAGCACCTCGACGTCCGGCATCGGGTACGTCGCGATGAGCCGATACTCCGTGTTCGCGTCCATGTCGCCGGTGAACAGCGCGTCGAACGCGCCCACGGTGCACAGCACGCTCAAACACTCCTCGTTCATGTCGCCCTCGCCGACCGGCGGGTAGACCGTCAGCGTTGCGTCCCCGAGCGGGAGGGTCAGCGTTTCACGCGCAAACGTGACGGGGATGCCGTACCGCTCCGCGAGCGAGAGCACCTCCGCCCTCGCCGCGTCGCCGTCCTCGACGTCCGGCAGCACGAAGCGCCCGACCTCGAGCCGCGCGAGCAGCGTCGGCAGCCCGTTGCAGTGGTCGGCGTGGTAGTGCGAGAGCACGAAACAGTCCACGCGTTCGACGCCCGCGCTCTCGAGGTAGTCCGCCGTCACGCCGCCCGCGTCGAGGTACGAGCTGCTGCCACAGTCGAGCAGCGCCGTCGCGCCGCGCGCGTGCAGCACGACGCTCTGCCCCTGCCCGACGTCGAGCGCGACCATGTGCAGCGCCCCGCCGTGCAGCGGCAGCGTGCCCAGCCACAGCGTCAGGATCAGCGTCGCGAGCGCAAGACCGCCCGCCATCGCCCAGCGCCGCTTGCCGCGCCGCGCGAGACAGCACACGCCGAACATCGCGTAAGCGTAGGCGAGCCAGAGCTTGAGATAATCATTGGCAAAATACACCGCGTGGTACGGCAGCTTCGCGAGCCACCGCGCCATGGTGAGCAGATACAGCGCGCCGCCGTGCGGGACATACGCGAGAAAACGTGCGAGCGGAAGATAGATCAGCCCCGCGAGCACCGTCAAAAACCCCGTCGCGAACGTCAGCGACGCCGCCCAGAGGCACAGCAGGTTGCTGATCGGCGCGACCAGCACGAGATAGCCGAAGTAATACGCCGTCAGCGGGATCGTGAACACGAGCGCCCCCGCCGTCGCCGCGAGCGAGCCGGACACGAACCGCGCCGCCTTGCCGCGCTTTTTCGCGCGGATGCGCTCGTAGAGCTTTGGCGTCAGCCACAGGATGCCGCCCATCGCCGCGAACGAGAGCTGCAGCGACACGCTTTTGACCGCGAACGGGTTCTGCGCGAGGATCAGCGCCAGCGCGAGCGAAAGCGCCGTCGGCGGGTCGCTCTCGCGCTCAAAGAGCGGCGCGAGCAGCAGCATCACGAGCATCACGCACGCGCGCACGACCGACGGCGAAAGCCCGACGGTCAGCGCGTAGAGCGCGAGCAGCGGGACCGCGACGGCGGACAGCAGCCGCTGCCGATGCCGCCCGATCAGAAAGCCGAGCAGCGAGAGCAGGAACGCAAAGTGCAGCCCCGACACCGCCGTCACATGGTACAGCCCCGCCTCGGTCAGATACGTCCTGTCCTCGGTCGCGAGGTCGTACTTATCGCCGAGCAGGATGGCGTTCAGAAACGCCCGCGTGCGCTCGGGGAACGCCGCCGCGATCACGTCCTGCATCCGCCGCGCGAGCCGCTGCGGGAGATAGCGGAGCGAACCCGCGTTCCCGTTCTCGACCGTTGCCTCTCCCCTCGCGTACAGCAGCGCGTACACGCCGCGCGAGGTGTGCGTCGTGACGGCTTCGTCGCGGATGTTCGCCGCGCTGTTGATGTAAACGCGCGCGGTGAGCCGCGTCCCCGGCTCCATACCAAGCAGCGCCTCATCGCCGTAGTAGACGGCTTTGCCGCGCAGGGCGGGCTCGACCACGCGCGCCTCGACGCGGCAGCCGTAGTCGGTCGCCGCGGGGTAGTCCGCGACCTCCAGCGTCAGCGTCTCCACCGTGCCCGCCAGCGCCTCGTAAGGCGCTTGCACGAGCCGGACGTACACCGCGTTCCAGACGAGCGCGAGCGCCAGCCCCGCGCCGAGCAGCGCCGCGCGCTCGCGCGCGTTCCCGCGCAGCGACAGCGCCCACAGCG